>JBEVNN010000089.1:0-5513 GCA_040508095.1 Gaiellaceae bacterium | reverse complement strand
CACTCGCTCCAGGAGCCCGGGTAGAGCCGTCCTTCGCGGCCCGAGAGCCACAGGCGGTGGAGGGTGACGCAGACCGTGACGCCGGAGCCGCAGGAGGCGACCAGCTCGCCCTCGGGCAGCCGGGGGAGCGGCTCGTCCCACGGCGCGTTGCGCGCGCCCGGGACGCGACCCGGCACCCGGTCGATCGGGTTCTCCTCGCCGCGGAAGCGCTCCGGCCTGCGTGCGTCGACGACCACGAGCTCCTCGAGCCGCTCGGCCAGCTCGCCTGCATCGATCGAGTCGCTCTCGCGCAGTCGCGGCGTGAAGTCGGCCGGTTCGATCTCCTCCTCACCCGCGCGGAGCGGGCCGCGCCAGGCGTCGAGCTCGAGCACGGCGCACTCGTCGTGGCCGAAGTGGCGCAGCAGCCACCAGAGCCGCTCCGCACCGCCCATGTTCCCGTAGGCGACGACGAAGACCCCGTCGCCGATTCCGGCTCTGGACGCCGCGCGTGCGAAGTCGTCGGCGTCGGGAAGGGGATGCCGTCCGCGTGGCCCGGGCGGCGCGGCGAGGTCATCGTCGACGTCGAGGAACGACGCCCCCGGGATGTGTCCCTCGAGGTACAGCTCACGCCCGCGACCGGGCGAGCCGAGCTCCCAGCGGCAGTCGACGAACTGGTAGCGAGGCACCTAACCGCGTGCGGCCGAGACCACGAGCGAGACGGCCCCGAGCTCGATCCCGTCGGCGCCACGGAACGGCTCCAGGCGCCGGCCCAGCTCTTCTCGCACGCCGGCCAGGACGTCCTCGTCGAGGCGTGAGAGCACCATCGAGATGGCGCCTGCCATGTCGGTGAGGAACCGCCAGTAGTCCTCTTCGCTATCGAACGGATAGGCGAATGCCACGGCGTCGATCTCGACGTCCTCGAGCCCGGCGTCGGCGAGCAGCCCGCGCAACCGCTCGGGATCGGCGAGCGAGAGGATTCCCGGCTGCCCGGGAGCCGGCGGCGGGACGTGGCCGGCCTCGACGAGGATCTGCATCGGCAGCGCCGCCCAGGGGTTCTGTTGTGGGCTCGCGAAGACCGCAGCCGAGAGACGCCCACCCGGCTGGAGCACCCGCCGCGTCTCGGCGAGCGCCCTGGCGGGATCGGCCATCAGCATGTAGCCCCAGCGGCAGAGAACCCCGTCCACGGACTCGTCCGGCAGGTCCAGCGCCTCGGCATCGAGGACGCGGTAGTCGACGTTCTCGAGCTCGAGCTCGGACCCTCGGCGCCGCGCTGCCTCGACCATCGCGGGAGAGAAGTCGCTCAGGATCAGCTGCGTCTCGCCGCCGAGCGCCTGCACCGCCGTCAGGCCGACGATTCCGGTTCCGGCCGCCAGCTCGAGGACTGTCGCTCCGGGCTCGACCCCTAGTGCCTCGACCATCCGCTCGGTAACGGGCCGGGCGTGCTCTTCGAACCAGCTGTACTCCCGCTCCCAGCCGGGCGCCATCGCTTCCCAGACGGCGTGGCTCGCGCGCCTGAACTCAGCAGGCTCCACGGGGGAACCCTATCGCCTGCCGGCTCAGGCAAACGCGCTGCGGAAGCCGGCCGGGCGCAGCGCGAGCGGGCGCTTGCAGCGGCCGCACCAGCTCTGGCTCGCACCCTTCCGGTCGGAGCGCTCGTGCAGAAGCGGCTTCTCGCAGGTGCACTTCTTGTCGTTCGTCATGCAGCCTCCTCGACCGACTGTGGCGGGACTTGCGGACGGTGCTGGTGTGCTTGGCCGAGCAGGTGACCATGCGACTCAGTGCCGTAGCCGCCGGGAACCGGGATGTAGAACTCGGGGTAGCCCCACATGCCGTGCTCGCTGACGTCGAGGCCGGCGGTCTCGGTCTCCTCCTCGACTCGGATCCCCCAGAGGCGCTTCATCGTCCAGAGGCAGGCGAACGACGCGCTGAAGGTGAACGCGCCGACCGCGGCGAGCCCGAGCAGCTGTACCCAGACCTGGTGCAGCGAGCCGGTGTAGACGAAGCCGCCCCGGCCGGTGTTCAGCGTCGCCGCCAGCGCTGGGACGGCGAAGAGGCCGGTCGCGAGCGTGCCCCAGACACCCGAGACGCCGTGGACGGCGACGGCGCCGATGGGGTCGTCGATGCCGATTCGCTCGACTGCGAGCACGCCGACGACTGCGATTACGCCGGAGACGAGGCCGATCACGACCGCGGCCCACGGTGCCACGAACCCGCTCGCAGCGGTGACGGCCACGAGCGCCGCGAGAACGCCGTTCAGCATCATCGAGATGTCCGGCTTGCGCAGCACCAGCCAGGCCGTGACCGCACCGCTGACCGCACCGGCCGCGGCCGCGAGGTTCGTGGTGAGCGCGACGTAGGCGAAGAAGCCGACCCGGTCGCCGGTGACGACGCCGAGCGTCGAGCCCGGGTTGAAGCCGAACCAGCCGAACCAGAGGATGATCGTTCCCAGCACGGCATAGGGGATGTTGTGGCCGGGGATCGGGTTTCCGCGGCCGGCCTCGAACTTGCCGATCCGAGGGCCGAGCAACAGGGCGCCGGCCAGCGCGGCCAGCGCGCCCTGGTAGTGAACGACGGTAGAGCCGGCGAAGTCCTGCATCCCGAGCCCGAACAGCCAGCCGCCGCCCCAGACCCAGTGCGACGTGACGGAGTAGATCAACGTGAACAGCGCGCCGAAGACGAAGTAGACCCAGACCTTGGCGCGCTCGGCCATCGCGCCCCAGACGATCGCGAGCGAGACGCCGGCGAAGACGACCTCGAACAGGTAGCCGGCCGCGCCGGGGACGGTGGTGAAGAAGGAGTAGGGCGCCTTGCCGATCGCGAGCATGGAGTCCACCGAGGGCGCGAAGCCGCTCGTCCCCGTGAAGCGGTTGCCGTCGCCGAAGGCGATCCCGAAGCCGACCGCCCAGTAGACGAGCGAGCAGACGCCGAAGATGAGGACGTTCTTGCCGGCGATGTGCGCGGCGTTCTTCATCCGCGTCAGGCCCGCCTCGAGGAAGGCGAAGCCGGCCTGCATGAACATCACGAGCACGGCCGCGACCACGACCCAGAGGGTGTTGGCGGCGAGCAGCAGGTCGGAGTTCTTCACGCCGCTTCCTCCTCCGCGCGCCGCAGCGGGAGGCCGGTGCGGTTGTGGGTGACGTGGTCGACCGCGGTCGTCCAGACGAGGCCATCGCCGCAGTCGTTCCCGCTACGCGCGGCGTCGGCGACCGTTGCCGCGGCGTCGGCGGCGAGTTCGTCAGCTACGACGAAGGTGAGCAGCGCCTTCGGCAGGAAGCGCGACTCGAAGACGCGCCCGCGGTACTCGTGCGTGATCCCGCGCTGCCGGCCGTGGCCGACGGCCTCGACCACGGTCACGCCGACGTGGCCGGTCTGCTCCTCGACCGCGTCGATCACGATCTCGACCCGCTCGCGCAGGACGACGGCCTCGACCTTTTTCATCGCGACCACGTCCATTCAGGCCAAGGCCGGGGACTGTCCCCGGCCGTGGCCGTTCTGGACGGGTGTGGACGAGTTGTTGCGATTTCGGCACAGGTCACGTGACCACCTCGCTTCGTCGTTCGACAAGGACGGTGTCGCGCCAGACGCCGTGCAGACGCGCGATCCGTTCCCGGGTTCCGACTACCCGGAAGCCGAACCGCCGCAGCAACGCGAGGCTCACGGCGTTCTCGGGGAACACGCTGGTCTGCAATGTCCAGAGCCCGCCGCGTTCGGCGCTCTCAACGAGCGTCGCCAGCAGCTCCGAGCCCACGCCGTGGCCGCGAGCCTCGGCGGTGACATACACGCTGATCTCGGCGACGCCCTCGTAGCACCCTCGCGCCGAGACCGGGGCAAGCGCGATCCAGCCGACCACGCGGCCGTCGTCCTGGGCGGCGAAGCGGTGGCCGACGAGGTGCGCGCCGTCCCAGTCCTCCCATGACGGCACCTCGGTCTCGAACGTGGCGTTGCCCGTGGCGATCCCCTCCTCGAAGATCCGCGCAACCTCCGGCCAGTCGTCCGGTCGGAGGTTGCGCATCTCCAGGCTCATTGCCTATGCCGCGAAGGCGTCCTCGATCAGCGCCTGCGCCGTGACCGACTCGATCGTCTGCAGGATGCGGCCGGTGATCCGGTACGGGTCGGCCATCGAGTTCGGCCGCCGATCCTCGAGGTAGCCACGGTGGCCGCTGTTGACGAAGCTGTGCGGGATGCGGACCGAAGCGCCCCGATCCGCGATCCCGTACGTGAACTCGTCGATGGCCGCAGTCTCGTGGAGGCCGGTCAGGCGCAGGTCGTTCTCGGGGCCGTAGCACGCGATGTGCTCGGCGCGCGCCTCCGAGAACGCGCTCATCAGCGCGGTGAAGTACTCCTCGCCGCCGATCTCGCGCATGTGCTTGGTCGAGAAGTTCGTGTGCAGCCCGGAGCCGTTCCAGTCCACCTCGGCGCCGAGCGGCTTCGGATGGAAGTTGACGTCGACGCCGTACCGCTCGCAGAGGCGCAGCATCAGGTACCGCGCGATCCAGAGCTCGTCGGCCGCCCGCTTCGCGCCCTTGCCGAAGATCTGGAATTCCCACTGCCCCTTTGCGACCTCCGCGTTCACGCCCTCGATCGCGATACCGGCCCCGATGCAGAGATCGATGTGCTCGTCGACGATCAACCGCGCGACGTCCCCGACGTTCTTGAAGCCGACGCCGGTGTAGTACTCGCCCTGCGGCGAGGGGAAGCCCTCCTTCGGGAACCCGAGCGGCGAGCCGTCCCTGTAGAGGAAGTACTCCTGCTCGAAGCCGAACCAGGCGTCGGCGTCCTCCGGGATCGCGGCGCGGCTGTTCGACGGATGAGGCGTCCCGTCGGGCAGCAGGACCTCGCACATGACGAGGTAGGCGCGGTTGCGCGCGGGGTCGGGGAAGAGCGAGACCGGCTGCAGGAAGCAGTCCGAGTTCGAGCCGTCCGCCTGGCGGGTCGAGCTGCCGTCGAAGTTCCAGAGCGGCAGCTGCTCGAGGGTCGGCTCCGTGTCGAAGTCGACGAGCTTCGTCTTGCTGCGCAGATTCGGAACGGGCTCGTAGCCGTCCAGCCAGATGTATTCGAGCTTGAACTTCATCCTGGTTCCTCCTGTCTCGGACCAACAAAAAAGGGCCCACGACTCTTGGTCGTGAGGCCCCAATGCCTCTGCGCGCACCTTCGGCGGCGAGCGCTGATTCAGAAACTAGCGGAAGATCCGGACGCCGTCTAGCAGCGACGAAGCTTCGCGCAGGCGAGGCCGATCGGGACGGCGAAGTTGATGTTCTCCCCTCCGCCCGCCACGAGGACGCCGACGACGTGCCCCTCCTTGTCGAGCGCCGGCCCGCCGGAGTTGCCGGGGTTCGCAGCCGCGTCTGTCTGGATCGCGCGGCCCGTCACCCGGCTGACGATTCCCGTGGTGACCGTGCCATAGAGGCCGTACGGGCTCCCGAGCAGCAGCAGCTGGTCGCCCGCACGCGGTGGGCTTGTCCTAGGTGCCTGCCACAGCGGTCGCGCCCCGGCCAGGTTCGCGCTGACGCGAATCACCGCGAGGTCGTGCTTGG
>JBEVNN010000031.1:0-4062 GCA_040508095.1 Gaiellaceae bacterium | reverse complement strand
AGGCAGTGCTCGCGCGGCTGGCACTGATCACGCCGAAGGCAGCCTTTCCGGCCGGGGCGCTGCTCGGCGTCGGAGGTCCGAAGCGCCTGACGATCAGCATCGTCGCCGCGGCCACCATCTCGGGCGCGGACCTGGGCCCCGCCGAGGAAATCACGCTGGCGCTCGTCTACGTGGCGCTGGCCACCGTCCTCGTATGGGCTCCTGTGGCGCTCTACTGGGTCGCCGGCCGGCGCGTGGGCGCGTGGCTCGCCGACGCCGAGGCCTGGCTGCTCGAAAACGAGCGCCTGTTTGCGGTCGTCTCGTTGCTCGCCTTCGGCGCGATTCTGGCCCTCGACGGCCTCGTGCAGCTGCTCTGAGCTACCTCATCCCGATCGGAGGATGCCGCGGCTACCGCTCCGCGCTGTGATTGCGCTCGGCGCCGGCGCGAGCGCGAGCCGGCGAAGGATCAGGAAAGGAGAGACGGTGTCGACAGAGCCCTCCACCGCCCCGCAACGCTCGGGCCTGGTGCTCGGCGCATTGATCGCGGTCGCGGCCGTCGCCAATCTCGGCCTAGCGGTCGCGAACGTCGCACTGCCCTCGATCGGGAAGCACTTCGACGCCTCGCAGACCGAGCTCAACCTGGTCGCGGTCGGCTACTCGCTGGGCCTGGCGGCCTCGGTCCTGTACTTCGGCGCTGTCGGCGACCGCTACGGACGGAAGCTCCTGCTGATCCTCGGGATGATCCTGACCGTTCCCGCCGACTGCCTCGCCGCGTGGGCGCCGTCGATCGACGTGCTGTTCGCCGCTCGCGTGATTGGCGGCCTCGCCGCCGGCATGGCGTACCCGACGACTCTGGCCCTAATCACGGCGCTCTGGTCGGGCCCGGCGCGCACGAAGTCGATCGCGCTGTGGGCCGCGATCGGCGGCGGGATCTCGGCGCTCGGGCCGCTCTGCTCAGGGATCCTCCTCGAGCACTTCTGGTGGGGATCGGTCTTCTTGCTGACGCTGCCGCTCGCGGCGATCGCGCTGGTGATGGCGGTCGTGCTGGTACCGAGCCACGTGAACGAGAGCACCGAGTCGGTCGATCACCTCGGCGGCGTGCTCTCGATCGTGCTCGTGGGTGGCCTCGTCCTCGGGATCAACTTCGCCGCTGTGCCGAACGAGACGGCGCTGATCGTCGGGCTGTTCGCCGTCGCCGCGGCGGGCCTCGTCGCCTTCTACATCCGGCAGCGCCGGGCTGAGAACCCGCTCTACGACCTCGACGTGGCCGCCCGTCCGACCTTCTGGGTGGCGGGGTGCGCGGGCCTGATCGTGTTCGGCTCGCTGATGGGTTCGATGTACATCGGGCAGCAGTTCCTCCAGAACGTGCTCGGCTACTCGACCGTCGACGCCGGGCTGGCGATCCTGCCAGCGGTGTTCTGCATGGTGCTTGTCGCGCCGCGCTCGGCCAAGCTGGTCGAGACTCGCGGCGCCCGCTTCACCCTGCTCTCGGGCTACGTCTTCGTCCTGCTGGGCTTCCTGACGATGCTCCTGCTCTGGAAGGAGAACATCGACTACTGGAAGGTGGGGCTCGGCTACGCCTTCGTGGGAATCGGCGTCGGCTTCGCCGGCACCCCGGCGTCGCACTCCCTCACGAGTTCGGTCCCGGTCAAGCGCGTGGGCATGGCATCCGGCACCGCGGACCTGCAGCGCGACCTCGGCGGCGCGATCATGCAGTCGATCTTCGGCGCCCTCCTGACGGCCGGTTACGCGGCTGCCGCGGGAGCCGCAGTCGCCGCCTCCGGCAAGAACGTCAACAACCAGGTCCAGACCGAGCTGACGAAGTCGTTCTCCAGCGCCGCCGACACGGCTTCGCGGTATCCGACGTCGGTCCAGGACCAGATCATCGCTTCGGCGAAGACCGCCTTCCTGCAGGGCGACCAGTGGGCCTACCTCGCGGGCATCATCGCCGTGCTGCTCGGCGCGACGCTCGTCTTCTTCATGTTCCCGAGGAGTGCCGACGAGAAGCGGCTGCTGGCCCAGTACCACGCCGAGGACGACGCCAGCGAGCCAATAGCCGAGCCTCCGCCTCCACCGCTGCCCTCGCAGCCGCGACCGGCGTGACGTACCCGGGCTCGCGTCGTCAGCCCAGCGCCGTGCCTGCTTCTTCGAGCGCAGCCCCGACGTCGTAGCCGAGCGCGAGGCCGAGCTTCGGAGCGGCGGAGACCACGCGCGGCTCGCCCAGGATCGGGAGGATCGCGAGGAGGCAGCCTACGATCTCGTCGTCGCTCGCCCCGGCCGCCCGCGCCGACTCGACCGCACAGAGGTACGAGGGCGCCGCGGCGTCCATGGCGATCAGCGCGGAGACGCAGACGAGCGCGTGTGTCTTTGCGTCGAGCGAGGACTCCGCCGGGCGTCCGCACCCCTCCTCGGCGAGCACGCGGCGCAGTAGCGCGTCGTCGCGGATCGTCAGCTTACGGAGGAGCTGCTCCGGTGGTTCCAAGAGGCTCCCCAGTCGAGCACGGAGCGCCGGCGTTCGCATCACCCGCGTTGGGTGAAAACGCTTCAGCGGTCGTTCGTGACGACGACGCGCAGGTGCTCGCCCAGGCCGAGCCGCTGCGCCTCGGCCACCGCCTCGCTGCGGCTCGAGACGCCGAGCTTGCGGTAGACGGAGATCGCCTGCGTCTTGATCGTGTTGCGCGAGACGAACAGCTGCTCGGCGATCTCGCGGAACGAGAGGTGCGTGGCAAGGAGCGGGAGGAGGCGGAGCTCGGCGCGGGTTAGGCCGGCGTACTGCGCGCCGTCGCGCTCCGGCGCGACGTCGATCTCCCGCTGGAGCTCCTCCGCTCGCGCGCTGAGCGAGTCCAGGCCCGGAGCGCGGCGCAGGAGCGCGAGGGCCTCGTCGAGCTGCTCCTGGCCGGCGCCCGCGTCGCGGAGGGTGACGAACCCGCGCGCCAGCTCGAGCCGAACCTGCACCGCCAGCCACGGGAGTGCATCGAGGAAGGGCGCAAGCTCCTGGCCGGCGGTGAGCGCTGCGCGCGCCTCGTTCCAGCGGCCGTGACGGAGCATGGTGCGCACGGTGGCCGTGGAATCCACTGCGCGGGCAACGTAGGCGTCGACCGGAGAAGCCACCAGAAGCTCGTGCAGCTCGGTCGAGAGCGCGTCGGCCCGCTCGTGCTCGCCCTCCTCGTCGGCGATGAGCGCGCGCTGGCCGAGCGCCATGACGTGGCTCTCGGTCGCGCCGAGGGCGGCCTCTGCGGCCTCGGCGAGGATCGCGTCGGCCCTGTCGGGGTCGCCCAGCAGCATCAGCGCCGATCCCTGGGCGAGCAGTGCCGGAGACCGCCAGCTGCTGCCCGCAGCGAGCCCCGCTACGGCCATCTCGGCGTCCGCGAGCATCTGCTTCGCGCCCTTGCGGCAGAGCCAGGCGCGCGCCGTCGAGACCCACGGTGCGATCGTCTTCGTCCCGTCGGGGAGCGTGCCGCGGAAGGTGCCCAGCGTCGCCGCGTCGAGCCACTTCTCGGCGGCCTCCGGCCGGCCACGAAGCGCGTGGATTCGCGCGCCCTGGACCGCGACCGCCGGGTACCGCTCGAGCAGCC
The DNA here is from genome assembly GCA_040508095.1 of Gaiellaceae bacterium. Lineage (GTDB taxonomy): Bacteria > Actinomycetota > Thermoleophilia > Gaiellales > Gaiellaceae > AC-32. The sequence goes on along the minus strand of JBEVNN010000031.1, from coordinate 508 downwards.
CCGCTCGCTCGAAGCGCGCCAGCCACCGGTCGAGCGTCGCGATACGGCCGGAGTAGTAGAGCGGGAGGACGAGCGCCGTCAGGAGCGCCGCCGCGCGATCGAGATCACCCGCCGCGGAGGCGTGCTCGAGCGCGGACTCCTCGTCGCCGTGCTCCTCGAACCAGTCGGCCGCGCGACCGTGCAGGCGGGGGACGAGCGCCGGCTCGTTCTCGACCAGCTCACGTTGGAGCAGGTCGCGGAAGAGGTGGTGGTAGCGGTACCACTCGCGCCGGTTGTCCAGCGGCACGAGGAAGAGGTTCGCGCGCTCGATCTTCTCCAGCTCCTGCGCCGATCCCTCGTCCTCCAGCATCGCGTCGCACAACGGGCCGGACATGCGCTCGAGCACCGACGTGCGCCGAAGAAACCGCAGCGGGCCGGGGCGCAGTCGAGCCAGGTACTCGGAGCGGAAGTAGTCGGTGAGGTAGCGGTCGTCGCCCGAGAGGGGCACGACCTCGGCGCCGCCGTTGGC
>JBEVNN010000301.1:0-6825 GCA_040508095.1 Gaiellaceae bacterium | reverse complement strand
CGGCTTCCGCCGCCTCGGCCGCGGCGGCCGCCCGCTTCCCGTTCGGCTCCCCCTCCAGCTCCGGAAGCAGACGTGCCGAGACGACCTGATCAGGCCCGGCAAGCGCCTGGAGACGCAGCAGCACCTGCTGCGTCACGTCCGGGTGCTCGCGCAGGAACGCCGTCGCGTTCTGCCGCCCCTGGCCGAGCCGCTCGTCCTCGAAGCTGAAGTGCGAGCCGGACTTCTGGACGACCTTGCGCTCCAGCGCCGCGTCCAAGACGGTGCCTTCCCACGAGATCCCGGTGCCGTAGATGATGTCGAACTCGGCCTGCTTGAACGGCGGCGCGACCTTGTTCTTCACCACCTTCACGCGCACCCGGTTGCCGTAGGCCTCGACGCCGTCCTTCAGCGTCTCGATGCGCCTGATGTCGAGGCGAACCGACGAGTAGAACTTGAGAGCCCTGCCGCCCGGAGTCGTCTCCGGGTTGCCGAACATGACGCCGATCTTCTCGCGCAGCTGGTTCGTGAAGAGGCAGATCGTGTCGGTGCGGTTGAGCGTGCCCGCGAGCTTTCGCAGGGCCTGGCTCATCAGCCGCGCCTGCAGGCCGACGTGCGAGTCGCCCATCTCGCCCTCGATCTCGGCCTTCGGTGTCAACGCTGCGACCGAGTCGACCGCGACGACGTCGAGCGCTCCCGAGCGGATCAGCAGCTCCGCGATCTCGAGCGCCTGCTCGCCGGTGTCGGGCTGCGAGACGAGTAGGTCGTCGATGTTGACCCCGATCCTCTTCGCGTAAGTCGGGTCCATCGCGTGCTCGGCATCGATGAACGCGCAGATCCCACCGCGCCGCTGTGCCTCCGCGATCACGTGGTAGACGAGCGTCGTCTTGCCCGAGGACTCCGGGCCGAAGATCTCGACGCAGCGGCCGCGCGGCAGCCCACCGATCCCCAAGGCAAGGTCCAGCGAGAGCGAGCCGGTCGAGACGGCGCCCACGGAGACCTGGGCCTGGTCGCTCATGCGCATCACCGAGCCCTTGCCGAACTGGCGCTCGATCTGGCCGAGCGCGGTATCGAGAGCCTGCTCTCGGTCCACTTATCTCCCTCCCACTGGTACGGCTTCGAGGACTTCGTATTGCGCCCCACCGGGGCGTAGCCGGGAAAGGTAAGCAGCCGCGTCGGACGGCACGAACGGCGCCAGCTCCGGGAGCGCGGGCCGCAACCCCGGTCGCCGTCGGAAGCGCAGCACGGTCACGTGCGGAAGCCACCTCCGCCGCTCGCGCTCGTACACAGCGAGCTCCTCGAGACGGCCCTGGAGATCCTCGGCGAAAGCGGCAGCCCGGCCCTCCTCGTCGTCGAACGTGAGCATTCCGACGCTCCGCGTCTCGCGGTAGCCGCGCAGCGTGAGCCGTGCCGGAGCAGCCCCGGCAGCCGCCTGCCGCAGCGCGCCGACGATCGCGTCGAGCTCGCCCACGGGCCGGTGCCCGAGAAAGGCGAGCGTGACGTGCAGGTGCTCGGGCGGGACCCGCCTGACGCCTGACACGGCGCCGAACGCGTCCGACTCCCACGCGACGACCCGCTCCACCGTCTCCGGAGGGAGCCGTAACCCGCAGAAGAGCCGCACCCGTTCATCGCCCTCGACGCTAGCAGGAGAATTCACACGGAACCGTCACGACTTCGCGTCAGAAGCGTGCGAAGAAGATGGAGCGCGGCCGTCGCCGCACGGGCGCGTATCATCTCGCGGTCGCCCGGGAAGTCGAGCTCGCGCGCGAGCACTCCATCCGGCCCCTCCGCGTGTAGGTCGACCAGCCCGACGGGCTTCTCTGCCGACCCGCCTCCCGGGCCGGCGATCCCCGTCACCGAGACCGCGACATCAGCGCCGAGCCGCTCGCGCGCGCCCGCCGCCATCGCCGCCGCGGCCTCCGGCGAGACAGCGCCGTTCCGCTCGAGAATCTCGTCCGACACGCCGAGCTCGCGCGCCTTCACCTCGTTCGCGTACGCGACCACGGCGCCAACGAACACGTCGCTCGAGCCTGGGATCGCCGTCAAGCGTGCCGCCACGAGCCCGCCCGTGCACGACTCGGCCGTCGCGAGCTTCAGCCCGCGCTCGCGGCAGAGCTCGAGCACCATCTCCTCGACCGGCCGCTCGTCCTCGGCAAACAGGTACGTGCCGACCCGCTCGCGCAGCCCGGTCACGAGCTCGTCCGCCCGCTGCCCACCGCCGTCGTCGACGAAGAGGTCGACGTGGACCTCGAACTGCCGCGCGCAGATCGTCGCCGTGACTCCGGCGCCCTCTCCCCCGCTCTCCTCGAGCGCCCGCGCGATCTGCGACTCGCCCGCGCCGTAGAAGCGGAGCACCCGCCGTTCGGGTTCACGCGCGCGCGAGAGGACCGCCTGCACCGCCGGTGCTTCCCGCGCAGCGGGCCAGAGCCCACGCAGCTCGGGCGGCGGCCCAGGAAGCACGACCACCGCTCCGCGCTCGGTCTCGAGCACGAAGGCCGGAGCTGTGCCGGCGATACCGATCACGTCCGCGCCTTCGGGCACGGTCGCCTGCTTGCGGACACCTACCGCAAAGTCGGCGTACGGCCGCCGGAAGCGCTCCGCGATCGAGCGCGAGACCGCCTCGATCTCTGCTTCCAGCCCCTGGTCGACGAACAGCTCCCGAGCCGCGGCGCGCGCCACGAGCTCGACCGTCCGGTCGTCGTGCGTCGGCCCGAGGCCCCCGGAGACGAGGCAGAGGTCGGCCTCGAGGCCCTCGCGGAACACCGCTTCCAGCTCCTCCGGGTCGTCCCCGACGATCGCGATCCGCGCAGGCTCGACCCCGAGCCGCAGCAGCTCCGCGGCCAGGAACGGCCCGTTGGCGTCGCGGCGGTCGCCGCGGACGAGCTCGCTGCCGGTGACGACTACGAAGCCGCGCGGGCGGCTCAAGCGGCCCGCGAGAAGCCGCGCCGAGTGAAGACGAACGACCCGGCCCGGTTGATCTGCACGAGGTGGCCGTTGAAGACGATCGCGAGGTTCGACGGCGCCCCGAAGTTGATCCACAGCCGTCTGGAGACCCAGCGCTGGTCCTGGCCGAGCTCCACCGTGCCCGTATAGCGGCTCTTGCCGCTCGCCGACCAGTTGCGCACGTCCATCCAGCAGTTGCCGTGCACCGCACGCACGTAGAGGCGGAACGACACGGGTGCCGTCTTCGCGGGCTTCGTCGGAGTCGCGGGCTTCAGCGGCTTCTTCGCCTGCGTCGTGGTGCCGAGGTTCGGGATCGGCTCGTTGCCGGGGCCGCTGAACTTCCACGCCGCGATCACGAAAGCAAACAGCGCGCCGATGCCGGCGAGGGCGAAGATCACCCAGCGTCGTTCGAGCCGCCGGTGCTGCCGTCGCACCGTCGAGGTGCGCCGGACCATGACCGGCTCGCGCGGCTCTTCACCTTCGGCCGCGTAGCGGGAGTTGAACTCGTCGACGTAGAGCTGCCCGTCGAGCCCGAGGTAGTCCGCGTAGGTGCGCAGGAAGCCCTTGACGTAGGTCTGGGCGGGCAGCGCCTCGAAGTTCTCCTCCTCGAGCGCGCGCAGGTAGCGGGCCCTGATCTTGGTCGCGAGCTCGATCTCCGTGAGCTCCAGGTGCTGGCGGACGCGCGCTTCGCGCAGGCTGTTGCCGATCTCGAACACGAGAAAGGCCGATTGTAGTGGCGATCGGGCGGGGTGGCTCTGACGGAACGGTGCACGCTCTCGGGTGCGATGGTCGTTCCGAGGCAAGGGCGCAGGGAGCGTTCGTACCTGGAAGGTACGGGCGCGACCGAGGACGCAGCATCGGGGCGAGCAGCGCGGCCCGAGGGCCTCGTCACTGTGCCGTCAGCGCCTCCCTGCTAACCGAAGTAGTTCAATAGGCCGTAGACGCCGAGGGCGACAGCGGCCGTCAGGCCGACGCAAACGCCGAGCATTCCGAGCAGCCGGCCGACCCTCGCGGAGCCCGCACCACCGGCCCGCCCGATCGTCCGTTCGATGTTCCGCCGCCCCTTTCGCGCCAGGAGAATGGCGATGCCGCCGAGTGCCACCGACGCGCAGGTCGCGGCGGTCGCCTGCACCAGCGAGACGCGGTCGAGCTGCCGCGCGGCCGCGTAGGCCACCACCGGGACGGCAAGCGCGAGCACACCGAGCAGGACCGAACCGCGCGCCGCGAGGTTCCGCGCCCGTTCGCTACTGCTTCTTATAGGGCCGTCCATCGGCTGCAGGCGGGATCGTGCGGCCGATCACACCGGCGACCGCGATCAGCGTCAGGACGTACGGCAGCGCCTGAAAGAGCGTGGCCGCGTTCGACGAGTAGACCGGGAGCCGGAACGCGAGCGCGGTCGAGAAGCCGAACAGCAGCGTCGCGCCGAAGGCGCCGAACGGCCGCCAGTTGCCGAAGATCACGGCGGCGAGCGCGATGAAGCCGCGGCCGGCGGTGACGTTCTCGTTGTAGGTGTTCAGGTAGCCCACGGTGAGGTACGCGCCGCCCATCGCGGCGAGGATCCCGGAGAGGATCACCGAGCAGTAGCGCACGAGGTAGACGTTGATTCCGACCGTGTCGGCGGCGCGGGGGTGCTCGCCGCACGCGCGGATCCGCAGTCCGATCGGCGTCTTGAACAGCACGATGTACGTCAGTGGCACGAACAGGATTGCCACCCAGATCATCAGGTTCAGGTGGCCGATCGCCTCGGCGAAGAACCCGTTGTTCGACTGCTTGGCAAGGTTGACGTCGGGGATCTGCGAGACGCCCGTGGGGACGTTCTCGCCGTGGTAGAGCTGGACGAAGAAGTAGCCGGTGATGCCGAGCGCGAGGAAGTTCACCGCCACTCCGCCGACGATCTGGTCGGCGCGCAGGTGGATCGCGAAGAAGGCGTGCACCAGCGCGAGGAGGCCCCCGGAGAGCATCGCGATCCCCACGCCCCAGACCCAGCTGCCGGTCTTGTCGGCGCCCCAGATGCCCCAGAACGCCCCCATCAGCATCATCCCCTCGAGGCCGATGTTCACAACGCCGGAGCGTTCCGAGAAGATGCCGCCCAACGCGGCGAAGGTGAGCGGCGTGGCGAAGACGAGCATCGACGCGATCAGGCTCGCCGTAAAGACCGTGTTCAGGTTCCCGACGCTCGACTGCATCGCGAGGAGCGCGAGCCCGCAGCCGACGATCCCGGCTCCAATTGCGCCCCAGCCGACGCGGCCGCCGCCCCTGGACACGGCCACGATCCCGAACAGCACCGCCACGACCCCGAGCAGGACCGGCCAGACCGGCGAGCGGGCCGTGATCGGCGGGATCGCCAGGATGAACGCGGCGACGCCGATGACGATCCCGACCGTCCCGACGGTCGAGGAGTCGGTGAGCCGCGAGCGGGCGGCGGTGCCGACGTAGGTACTCACGTTGCCCCTTCCGGCGCTGCAGTCGCCGGCTCACGCCTGCGCCGCTTCAGCTTCCGCCGCGAGTTCCACACGGCCAGGATCAGCACGTCTGCCCCGACGAAGAGCACGACGAGCCCCTGGATCATCTCCGTGAGGTGGCCCGCGAGACTCGGGTCGATCGTGCCCGACTGCAGGCCGTGAGTCGTGCCGTAGAGCAGGGCGCCGAACAGGAAGGCCGCCAGGCCGACGCCGACGGCCGTGTTGCGGCCGAGCAGCGCGACCGCGATCCCGAGAAAGCCGATCGCCTGCACCTGCACGTCCGAGGTGCCGATCTTGTAGAGGTAGCCCAGCATGTCCAGGCCGCCCGCGAGGCCCGCGAACGCGCCCGAGATCGCCATCGCGCGGACGTAGTTCGTGCGCACCTTGATCCCGCCGTAGGCGGCCGCGTCGGGGTTGTAGCCGACCGCACGCACCTCGTAGCCGAGGGTCGTGCGGTTGAGGATCAGCCAGAACACGACGAGCGCGCCGATCGCGACGAAGAAGCCGATGTGCAGCCCCTGGAGCGCCGGGTCGCCCCAGAACACCGGGAGCTTGGCGCCGTCGACGACGTTGCCGGAGATCGGGATGTCGAGCGGTTTGTTCGCCGGCCCCTGCAGCGGCCCGCCCTGCTGGAAGAGGTAGTTCCCGATCCAGTAGGCGACCCAGTTGAGCATGATCGTCGTGATCACCTCGTGCGCGCCGGTGGTCGCCTTCAGGAAGCCGGCGATCGCAGCCCAGGCGGCTCCCGCGGCCGTCGCCAGCGCGATCCCGACCAGCACGTGCGCCGGACGTGACATGTTCACGAACGAGACGCCGACCCAGTTCGCCACGAACAGGCCCATCAGGTACTGGCCGTTGCCGCCGATGTTGAACAGCCCGCAGCGGAAGGCGAACGCGACGGCGAGACCCGTCAGGATCAGGGACGTCGTCTGCAGCAGGGTCTGGCTGAAGTTGTAGGCGGCGGTGTTCGCCACGTCGGTGTTCGTCGGGTGCGCCAGCCAGTTCAGCCCGGCGCCGTTGACGATGTCCCAGTAGGCCTGGAACGGGTTGTGGCCGGTGGCGAGCACCAGCAGACCGCCGATGAAGAACGCGACGAGCGCCGTCACGATCGGGACGACGATCCCGCCGGCACGCTGCCAGACGTCGAGCCGCGAGGCGACGGTCGTGGGAGGGGCCTGTCCGAGCTCCTCCGGTGGCGGCCCGTGCTGCGGGGCGAGCGGCTCGCTCAAGCGGCCGGTACCTCCTTGCGCCTGCCTCCGAGCATCTCGAGGCCGATCTCCTCTTCCGTCGTGGCACGCGCGTGCTCGCCGACGATCCGGCCCTCGTACATGACGAGGATCCGGTCGGAAAGCGAGAGGATCTCGTCCAGCTCCAGCGAGACGAGCAGGATTGCGCGACCCTCGTCCCGCTCCTCGACGAGGCGCCGGTGCAGGTACTCGATCGC
>JBEVNN010000300.1:0-4868 GCA_040508095.1 Gaiellaceae bacterium | reverse complement strand
GCGCGGCGCGAGGCTGGCAGCGCGAGCCTCCGGCGCGACGATCAGGCGGTGGGCGAGCACGGGCTCGGCGGAGGCCTTGACGTCGTCCGGTGAGACGAAGCCGCGGCCGTCGGCGAGCGCGCGCGCCTTGGCGACGCGTAGGAGCGCAATCCCCGCGCGCGGGCTCGCACCGAGGTAGACCCGACTGTCGCTCCGCGTGTGCCGCAGCAGCGCGACCACGTAGCGGTTCACGCTCTCCTCGACGAACACCTCGGTGGCGGCAACGGAGAGCGAGCGGACGTCGGCGGCGGTGGCCACCGGGCGGAGCGACTCCAGCGGCGGGTCGCTCGTCTGCTCCGTCAACATCCGCGCCTCCTCCGGCAGCGGCGGGTAGCCGATCTCGATCCGCAGGGCGAAGCGGTCGAGCTGGGCCTCGGGCAGCGGGTACGTGCCCTCGTACTCGATCGGGTTCTGCGTCGCGATCACCATGAAGGGCGCCGCCAGCTCGTAGCTGACGCCGTCGACGGTGACCTGGTTCTCCTGCATGGCCTCGAGCAGCGCGGCCTGCGTCTTCGGCGAGGCTCGGTTGATCTCGTCGACGAGCAGCAGGTTCGCGAATACTGGGCCCGGACGGAACTCGAACTCGTTCGTCCTCTGGTTGAAGACGTTCACGCCGGTCACATCCGAGGGCAGCAGGTCCGGCGTGAACTGGAGGCGCGAGAAGGAGCAGTCGATCGAGCGCGCCAGCGCCTTCGCGAGCATCGTCTTCCCCACGCCCGGAAAGTCCTCGATGATCAGGTGGCCCTCGGCGACCAGGCAGAGGACGGCCAGCCGCAGCGTCTCGTCCGTCGCGTGCACCACCTGCGCCAGGTTGTCGACGATCTTCTGGACCGACTCGGCGGCCTCACTGTCGACGCGCTCTCTATCGACCGCCTCGTCCATTCACTCCCTCCAGGCGGGCCGCAACCTCGTCGAGAATCGCCGCGGCGATCCGTGCCTTCGCTGCTTTCTGGATGCGCCGCTCGCCCGAACGCGAAACGAAGACGACTTCGTTGTCGGCGGCATCGAAGCCGATGTCATCACGGCTCACATCGTTGAAGACGATCAGGTCGACCCGCTTGTTGCCGAGCTTCTCCCGCGCGCGCTCGAGCCCGCGCTCTCCGCGATCGGCTGCGAAGCCCACCAGCAGCTGGCCGTTCGTGCGCCGCGCGCCGAGCTCGCGGAGGACGTCGGTCGTCGGCTCGAGGGTGACTGTCCACGGCCGGTCGTCCTTCGGGCGCTTCTCCTGCTCGGCCTCGGCAGGGCGGTAGTCGGCGACGGCAGCGGCCATCACGACCACGTCGGCATCGCCACGGGCGAGCGTCTCCCGGGCGACGTCCTCGGCGGTCGGCGCCTGCACCACGTCCACTCCTACGGGAACCGGCACCGAGAGGTTCGAGGCGACGAGCGTGACGTCCGCGCCGCGGCGGCGCGCCTCCGCCGCGACGGCGGAGCCCATCCGGCCCGACGACCGGTTGCCGAGAAAGCGGACGGCGTCGAGCGGCTCGCGGGTCCCGCCCGCCGTGACGAGGACGCGGCGGCCCCGCAGCTGGTCGCGCTTCCCGAGCAGCGCCGACGCGCGCTCGAAGATCTCCTCGGGCTCGCTCATCCTCCCCACGCCGACCTCGCCCTCCGCGGTGTCGCCCTCCTCCGGCCCGGCTAGCTCCCAGGCACGGGCCTCCAACGCGTCTACATTCGCACGCGTGGCCTGGTTCCGCCACATGCGCGGGTTCATCGCCGGCGCTACGAGGACGGGCCCCTCGAACGCGAGGGCGGTTTGCGTGAGCACGTTGTCGGCGAGCCCGTGCGCAAGCTTCGCGAGTGTGTTCGCCGAGAGCGGTGCGATCACCAGCAGGTCGGCGTCGACGAGATGTGGGTAGAGCTCGCGCGGCGACTCGCGCCGCGCCAGCGACTCGAAGGTCTTCGCCGAGACGAAGGTCTCCGCCTCCGCGGTCAGGATCGGGGTCACCTCGTGTCCCGCGCGCACGAACAGGCGCGTGAGCTCACAGGCCTTGTACGCAGCGATCCCGCCCGTCACCCCGAGAAGCACACGCGCCATCGGCACATTGTGCCTTCAGGCTGACAATCCGCGAACTCGCCGGATCGGGCGGCCGCTACTTCGAGGTGTAGGCGTACTTGATCTTGCCCTCGGAGACTTCCTCGAGGGACATCGTCAAGTAGTTCTTGGACCGCGACTCGACCAGCGGTGGCAGGAACTGGTCGAAGGTGCCCTCGCCCAGCTGGTGGTGGTAGTTGTTGATCTGCCGCGCGCGCTTGGCCGCGACGATCACCAGTGCATAGCGGGAGTCGACGTTCTCGAGCAGTTCGTCAATGCGGGGATGGATCATGGGCAGGCATGGTACCTGCGCCGTCCAGCGCCTGGCGGACGATTCCCTCGAGCTCGGTGACGGCCCGCTCGCGATCGTCGTTGACGATCGTGTGATCGAACTCCGGCGCGAGCGCCAGCTGGCGCTCGGCGATGTCGAGCCGCTCGTCGATCTCGCCCTCGCTCTCCGTTGCCCGCAGCCGCAGCCGCCGCTCGCGCTCCTCGCGGCTCGGGGCGGTGACGAAGATCGTGACCGCCGCCGGGACGCGGTCGCGAACCGCGAGCGCGCCGCCGGTCTCGATCTCCAGCACGGGCGAGCGACCTTCGGCGACAATGCGATCGAGCTCCGACCAGAGCGTTCCCGAGCGGCGGCCGTCCCCCCACGGCAACTCGACCCACTCCAGGAAGTCGCCCTGCTCGAGCCTCCGGTCGAACACCTCGTCGCTCAGGAACCAGTAGTCGCGGCCGTCCTGCTCGCCGACCCGCACCGGGCGCGTCGTCGCGGAGACGGCGAGCTCGAGCTCGTCCGGGAGGCGTTCCACGAGGAGCTTCGCGAGCGTGCTCTTGCCTTCGCCCGACGTCCCCGTCAGGACGAAGACAGGGCGTGAGCGCTTCTCAGCGGTTGAAGAGGCCAATCAGCTCCGCCCGCTGCCGGTCCGAAAGTCCGCCGACGGTCTTCGACTGGCTGATCCTGCAGGTGTTGAGGAACCGGGCGGCTTTGACCCGTCCGAACTTCGGCACCGCCATCAGCATGTCGAAGACTTTTGCCGTCGAGACGTACTCGGGCGGATCGCTCAGGATCTCCTCGATTTGCGCGTCGCCGGACTTGAGGTCCTTCTTCAGCTGCGCACGCCGCACGCGGATGTCGTTCGCCCGCTTGAGCGCTTCCATCCGTTGGTCGAGGGAGCGGAGGGGGGCCTGTGCCTGAGTCTTGAGGGCGGCCACGGCGGGGGATACTAACAAGCTCGCCGAGTTGGTCAACCCGCCATGTTTGTCTGCATATGCAGGGATTTTGGGGATGATAGTCTCGACCTCGGGTCGAGGGTGCCGTCGGCGGCCGCGTGCGCGGCGCCGATCGCGTTGTCAGCATTGACGAACCCAGCGGCCGCCAGCTCCGCCTGCAGCTCGGACCGGATCCGTGCCGCCGCACCGGGGTCGGAGAAGAGCGCGGTGCCGACCGCGACGTCGGTCGCGCCCACAGCGATCAGCTCGAGCGCGTGCCGTCCCGTCACCACGCCGCCCATGCCGACGATCGGCAGGCGCGTCTCGCAGAAGCAGGTGTGGACCGCGGCCAGTGCGATCGGCCGCAGCGCGGGGCCGGACAGGCCTCCGGTCGCGCGGGCCAGCACCGGCCGCAGCGTCCGCTCGTCGAGTACGAGCCCTCGGACGGTGTTGACGAGGCTGAGCCCATCGGCGCCGGCCGCCTCCGCTGCGCGTGCCGTTGCGCCGAGGTCCGCGACCGCCGCGGAGAGCTTCGCGTAGAGCGGTTTGGTCGTGACTGCGCGCACCGCGGCGACGACCTCGCCGACGTTCTCCGGCACCGCGTCGACGTTGGGGCACGAGAGGTTCAGCTCCAGCGCCTCGACCTCGTTGCGCGCGCCTACCCGGCATGCGACATGCACGTAGTCGTCCACGGCAAAGCCCCCGACTGAGACCCAGAGCGGCAGGCCGAGCTGCACGAGCCGCGGCAGGTACTGGGCCACGAAGGCGTCCACCCCGGGGTTCGCGAGCCCGATCGCGTTCAGCATCCCGAGCTCGGTTTCGGCGATCCGGACCGGCGCGTTCCCCGCGCGTGCGAGCGGCGTGACGGTCTTGGTCACGAAGGCGTCGAGCTCCCGCGCGGCCTCCGGCGCGGTCAGCGCGTCCAGGCAGCCGCTCGCGTTAAGCAGCCGCAAGGACCGGTCCTTCCACGCACAGGCGCTTGAGCTCGCCGTCGATCTCGACCGCGCAGCCGTAGCACGCGCCGTAGCCGCACGCCATCGGCGCCTCCCAGGCGAGCTGCACGTGCGGCTCGAGCCGACGCACCGCCTCGAGCATCGGCTCCGGCCCGCAGGCGAGGACGTCGTGGCCGGCGGGCATCGCCTCGGTCACGTAGGTCGGCTCGAGCACCACCTCGGCGTTCGGCACGAGCGCGGCGGCTTCGGCGTGCCAGGCGCTGCGGAAGCCGAGCACGGCCGGCGGACCGCCGAGCCGCTCGGACAGGTACGGGAACGGTGCGACGCCGATGCCGCCGCCGACGAGCAGCGGCCGTTCGACGTCGAGGCGGAAGCCGTTGCCCAGCGGGCCGAGCAGGCCGATCCGGTCGCCGGCCTCGACCGAGCAGAGCGCGCGCGTGCCGGGGCCGATCGGGTCGATCAGAAACGCGAGCTCGCCCGGCGGCGCGAGGCAGACGCTCATCGGCCGCGGCAGGAGCCGGCCAGGCGCCTCGAGCATGAAGAACTGACCGGGGACTCCCGGGTGGAGGCCGCCCCGCCCCACGCGCAGGAGCGTGTACGGGCCCACGGCCTCGCTCCCGACGACGCTA
>JBEVNN010000272.1:0-6920 GCA_040508095.1 Gaiellaceae bacterium | reverse complement strand
ACGAGGCCGCCGACGCCGGGGAACCACTGGTCCCAGTGCTGATCATCAGCGTCGTGGGGCACCTCGAACAGCCAGTCGAGCGAGTTGTTCTCGTCCGCAATGAACCCGTCGAGCGTGCAGGCGGTGAAGTACTGCACCTTGCCCGTCTCAAGCTTGCGTTCGCTGCTCACGAGAGTGCGGGTGATCGCGATGGCGGCTAGGCGAGGATCACGTCGCAGCCGGCTTCGCGCTGCACTTCGGCGTCGACGTCGGCGCCGAAGAGGTTTCCCAGGAGCCCGTGGTGGTGCTCGCCGAGAACGATCACCTGGGCGCGGATCTCCTTCGCCGTCTCGACGATCGCTCGGCCCGGGTCTCCGGCCGTCCAGATCAGCTCTGGCTCGAGCCCGGCCGTGGCAAGCCGCTCGCCGGCCTCTCGCAGTTGCGCGACGACCTCCGGCGGTGCCTCCAGCGGCTGGCCTTCGTTGGCGGAGAGGTCGTCCAGCGTTCCGAAGTTCCGCGGCACATCGAGGTCGAGCGGCACGTTCGCGACGCTCAGCACGGTGATGCGGCCGCGCGAATCGCGCGCCTCCGCGATCGACCGCTCGAGCGCGCGCCTCGCTCCTTCCGAGCCGTCGTAGCCGACCAGAATCCTCCGCACGCGGGAGAGTCTCTCAGGAGGAACCGTCCCGGGGTGGCAGAGCGACCTTTGCCTTTGGCCTGGGCCGGCGTGGCATTGTCTCCAGAGCAGAGGCGTACAATCGGCTGAGGATGAAGCTCGTGGACAGGCTCAGGGCACGCCGCCGCCGAAAAGCGCACGAGAGCTACCTGCAGGAGAGCGAACGGCAACGACTGCTCGGCGAGATGGACACCGAACAGACCATTCGGGATGTGGCCACAAACTGGAACGTTGCTGGCCAGGGAACGTCCGGGACGGGTCCCGCGCCCTAGCCGCCCTAACCCAAGATCCGGGAATCCTCTTGCGGCCGGACCTTCGACGGGAGTGCGGGCGAGAGGACTCGAACCTCTAAGGAGCCGAAGCCCCAACGGGACCTAAACCCGTCGCGTCTACCAGTTCCGCCACGCCCGCATGTGGCGAAGGATAGAGCCGCATCGGTAAGGCCTCGGTAAGAGGAAAACGGTCGCGCCTAACTAATAGACCCAGGTTGAGTCTGAAAACTCGGTCATGAACGCAACCGTTATCGAACTCCCAACCGTCGAGTCGCTCAGCGACGAGATCCGTGGCGTGGTCTACGAGCGCCAGACCCTGCGTGCCGTCGGCGCGGGCCGCGAGGAGCTGGAGCGCAACCGCGCCGAGCTCGTCCGCCTGCAGCAGGCGCTCGTCGACGCTCTCATTCGACGCCACCTTCCCGCGAACGCGGCATAGATCTCCGCGTTGGACGGGCTATCCTGTCCAGGCTGCGCGGTGGCGGTAGCTCAGTTGGTAGAGCCCCGGGTTGTGGTCCCGGTGGTCGGGGGTTCGAGTCCCCTCCGCCACCCCTCTTCCTACACTGGTCTCGACGTGGCCCCGTAGCTCAGCGGAAGAGCGACGGACTTCGAATCCGTGTGCGGAGGTTCGACTCCTCCCGGGGCCACTAACGGTGCCCGGTCTAGGTTCTTGGAAGGTGGAGCCGATCCGAGTAGGCCGTACCCCGGACGAACTCGATGGGTACTCGAAGCACGCCCATGCCGCGTTGTATGACGTGCTGGCAGGATCGGAGGAGCAGCACCTCGGGCTCGACCCGTCGCAAGGCCGGGTCGAAGTTCAGCTGGTCATCCCACTGGTGAATGCGAAGACGGGATAGCAGACGGAGGACAAGCGCTGCCACGACCCCAACGCTGATCGCGAACGCCCGCGCGAAGGATGAAGCCTCTTCCCATCCGAGCATCACCGATGCGGCGCTGAGCGTAAAGAACAGGGCGGTGACCGCGAATAGTCGAAGCCGATCGGGGTCGAGCGCGAAGTACGCGTCTCGGCTGGGTTGACCGAGTCGACCCCTTGCGACTTCGTACTCCCATCGCAGTCCGCCATCGCCGCGAGCGTCAAGGTCTTTCTCGAGCACCAGCAGGAAGGCGCCGGCCCGAAACATCCGCATTACTTCCGAGAACCAAATCGTGACGGCCAAATAGGAGACCAGCGGTAGAAACACGACCAGCAGCTCGCTCCTAAACGGCTGGTCCTTTGCGACAAACGCGGCTCCGGCCAGTAGACCGATCGTGGCGATACCGAAACCAAGGATCTGCTGCTGTATCTGAAGCGACGTCGTAATCTCGCTCCGAACCAACTCGTACTGCTTGAGAATCGTCGCCCGCTTGGGCGCGCTCAAACGCAGACCCCACTGCTCGAGAGCTTCCTTCCGCATCACTTTGCGTTCCTGACGGGAGCGGCCTGAACTCGGAATCGGCTCTGGTGATGGCGGCATCGCTACGTTCCTCTCTGTCTTCCTACACGACGTTGCCCCCGCGCCGATTCTTCCTCGGACGACGTTCGCGCGATCTCACCGCATACCCTGTCGCGCATGCTCACGGCTCTTCACACGCTCATCTACTCCGACGACCCGGAGGCGACGCGGGCATTCTTCCGCGACGTGCTCGGCTGGCCCTACGTCGAGTCCACACCAGGCTGGCTGATCTTCAAGAGCGGCCCGAGCGAGCTCGGTGTGCATCCGACGTCGGGCACGCACGAAGGCCACGACTACTCGTACCCGTTGCAACACAAGGTGTCGCTGATGTGCGACGACATCGAGGCGACCGTGGGGGAGCTCGAGGCCCGGGGCGCGGAGTTCTCCGGCCCACCCGAAGATCTCGGGTTCGGCATCGCGGCCAGCCTCAAGCTGCCGGGCGCCGGAGAGATGCTGGTCTACCAGCCGCGGCATCCCGAAGCGCATAGCCTCTAACCGGGCGGTCTACTCGGGCGAGGAGCGCGCCTGGAGGCGGTCCCAGGCGAAGATCAGGGCGTTGAGAACGACCACGCCGGCCAGAACGCCCCAGAGAAATCGCTTGCGGGCGGGGCTGATTTCCATGGCCGGGAAGGGTAGAGGGCGCCTGTAGGCTAGGGCTCGCTGCGGCCCGGATCCACGACCGGCAGGAGGCGTCATGAGCGAGTACGCAGTCGTGCACCTGGAGGAGATCGACGAGATCACCGACGGCCGCTGTCCGTGGCGGCCGGTTCGACACCACTTCGGCATCACGTCGTTCGGGGTGGGTGCCTGGACCGGCCGGGAGGCCGGTGACCGGATCATCAACGAGCACGACGAGGCCGACGAGAACGAGGAGCTGTACCTCGTGCACACCGGCCGCGCGAGGTTCGAGCTCGGGGACGCGGAGGTCGACGCTCCGGCGGGCACGTTCGTGTTCGCGCGCCCGGGCCTGAAGCGGACTGCGTTCGCCGAGGAGCCGGGCACGACGATCCTCGCGCTCGGTGGCACGCCGGGGCAGGCCTACGAGCCGCACGGCTACGAGATCTGGTCGCAGGTCCGTCCGCTCTTCGAGGCGGGCCGCTACGACGAGGCCGCCGACCGCGGGAGCGAGTTGATCGCGGCCAATCCTCAGTACCCGATGGTCACGTACAACATTGCGTGCGCCGAGAGCCTTGCGGGCCGGAAGAACGACGCGATCGAGCACCTCAGGCTCGCGATCGAGGGGAACGACCGGTTCCGCGAGTACGCGGCCGAGGACTCCGACTTCGACGCGATTCGCGACGAGGCTGGCTTCAAGGCGCTGATCGGCCAGACCTAGGTTTCGCGGCGTGGCCCCGCGCCGCCGCTAGCGGTAGGCTCGCGGGAGTGAGAAGGCTCCTGCTGGCCGGTGCGCTCTCGCTCGTGCTTGCGGGTAGCGCGTCGGCCGAGGTCGTTGCCCCCGGCGTGCAGGACGGCCAGCTGGCGATGACGCGCGCGGGCAAGCCGGTCGTGGCCTACGTGCGGGGCACCTCGCTTGCGATTACGACGCGGATGGGTGTGAACCGCTGGCGCACGACCCGCCCCGCCTCGGTCTCGCGCGGCTCGACAGTGGTGGCGCTCGAGGCAGGCGCCGCCGGGACGGTGGCGCTCGTGCAGAGCGCCGACGCACGGCGGCTGCTGCTCGTGCGCCAGGCCGGGCCCGGCTGGGCGGTGACGCAGCTCGGGGGACGCCTTCCCGTCGGGACGAGCTTTGGCTGGCCGGGGCTCGCGCTCGAGCCGGAGAACCAGCTGCCGACGGTTGCGTACACACGCTGGAGCCGGGAGTCGCACAAGAGCGTCCTCCTGGTCTCGCGCCTCGATCGCAGCGGCCGCGTCCGGACCCAGCAGATCACCCACGAGGGTTTCCCGAAGAGCCACGTCGCGCCTCCGGCGGCGCCGGTCTTCACTCGCGGGGCGCTCCACGTGATCGAGACCTACGGGTACGAGGGGGCGGTCGGCACGATCGAGTGGGGCCCGCGGGCTCAGCGCCGCGGCTGGAGCGGCCAGTTCCTCGACAGCGGCATCGGCGACTTCCCGGTCGGCCCGCTTCTGACCGCCGTCGGGCCGGCGGGAACCGTCTACGCCGCCTGGTCGGAAGCGCTGCTAGGCACCGGCGAGTACCCGGTCCTGCTGGCCGCCAACGGCCGGACGATCGAGTCCGACATGGTGCTGACCCGCGCCGTCACGACGAGCCTCGCCGCCTCGGCTTCCGGCGTCGTCGTGGGAGCGAACGAGTGGGTCGCGGCGGCTCAGCTGGGCCTCGACAACGGAGCAGTCACCTGGGCGGGCACGGTCGCGTCGCGGACGACGAAGACGGAGCTCGACGGCTGGCTCGCCGGCGTCGCTTCGAGGAGCGCCGGCTGGCGCGACCTGCTCCTGGCCCAGCCGCGCGGCCTCAGCTGGTTCCGGGCGTCGCCGAGCACGGCCCCGCGCATCCGGCTCACGGCCGCCGAACAGGCGAACGGGAGCGTCCAGCTCAGCGGCCGCATCCGTGGCTACACGGGAGGCCGCGTCACGATCTACCGCGAGCGACCAGGCTCGGCACGATCGCTCGCCGGCGCCGTCAATCCGTCGCACGACGGTTCGTTCACGTTCACCGACAAGCGTCCGCTGCGGCCGCTGCTCTACCGCGCCGTGTACGCGCAGCCGAAGACCGGCGTGCCCTACGCGGCGCTGCTGCGCACGCCGGTCACGTAGGAGCCGGCTCTAGGCCGGGGTGGCGTCGGACTTCACCGAGGCCGCTTGCTGCTCGTGGCGGCCCTCGCAGAACTCCTCGACGATCTTCTCGTTGAAGGCGGGAAGGTCGTCGGGCTTGCGGCTCGTGACGAGACCGTCGTCGACCACGACGTCCTGGTCGACCCAGTCGCCGCCGGCGTTGCGGATGTCGGTCTGGAGCGACGGCCACGAAGTGACCTTGCGGCCGCGCACGACGCCGGCCTCGACCAGCATCCAGGGGCCGTGGCAGATCACGCCGACCGGCTTGCCCTGCTCGAAGAAGTCGCGAACGAGCTGGACGGCATTCTCGTGCGTTCGCATCGTGTCGGGGTTGCCGACGCCGCCGGGGATGACGAGCGCGTCGTAGTCCTCCGCCCGCGCCTCCTCGACGGTGCGGTCGACCTTGAACGTGTCGGCCTTGTCGTAGTGGTTGAAGCCCTGGATCTCGCCTTCCTCCAGCGAGACGAGCTCGGGTGTGCCGCCCGCGTCTTTCACGGCCTTCCACGGCTCCGTGAGCTCGACCTGTTCAACCATGTCGGTGGCGAGGAACGCCACGCGCTTGCCCTGCAGCTTGTCTGCCACGGTGACTCCTTTCCTCGTGTTCGCGACGCCTAGGGCGCCGGCGGTGGTGGCGGCTCTTCCTCGACGTAGGTCGTGCGCCGCCGGGTCGGCCGGTAAACGCGCCGCCTCACACCCGGCGGTTCGTCGTAGGCGGGCCCCGCCCAGAAACCTGCGCCCCACCACGTCCGCCAGAGCAGGAGCGAGATCAGGAAGACGACGATCCCGAGGATCATCAGGATCACGCCGACGACCTGCGGGTCGACCGTCCTGCCCTCGGTCTGGACCGCCCAGGTCAGGATCGCCCCGAAAGCAACCAGGATCAGGCTGATGATGATTCCCATGGCCCGCGTCCTACCCGCGCCGCGGCCTTTGCGAACCCCGGCCGCGTAGAGTGCCGAGTCATGGCGACCCAGCCGGATCCGCAGCTCGAGGCCGCCCGGCGTGAGCTGGCGGACCTTTACCGGCAGCTAGCGGCCGCGCGGCCGTTCAGCTGGAGCCGTATGGGCACGCAGAGGCAGATCGCGCGCGTAAAGCGTCGCATCGAGCAGCTCGAACGCAACAACTGAATCCGCCTGGGAGGGCTGCGGTGCCCGTGGCGATTCATGAAGCTCGGGCAGACCACGCCGTAGCCTCCGAGGAAGATCTGCGGGCGCAGCTTCGTCCCGTTTTAGGAGACACACGTTTGGATCGCAACGAAGCGCTACAGCCCGTTTCAGCAGTCAGAGGAACGAATCCTCGGCCTCGAAGGCGAGACGCTCACGGTTAGCGGTGAGGGGGTACCTGGTCCTCGAGCCTGTCCGACATCGAGCTCCGCTTCCCGCGCTCGATGCTGGGAGCCGGCTTCGAACTGATCGTCGGCGGCGGCAAGCTGTACTTCTGGTTCTACGACCCGTTCACCGCACGGGACGCGATGCTCAAGGGCAGCGACCAGGACGAGGCGACGATCGAGAACGCCACGAGCTTCTTCGAGGGCCGAAAAGCCGCCAAGCCCTGGTTGCAGGCGCTCCGCGCCGCTGCCTGACGGCGGCCGCTTCGGACACCGGGCCGGCTAGCTCTTCTTGCGGCGGCCGAAGATTTGCCGCCCGTAGGAGCCCCCAGCCTCCGACTCGGGCTCGCCTCGCCAGATGCGCCACATCCCTCGCGCGACGGCGAACACCACGACCGCCAGGACGGCCAAGAAGATCGCTACCGCGATCCAGCCCGCATCCACGACGGCGATCCTGTTCCGCC
>JBEVNN010000016.1:0-3283 GCA_040508095.1 Gaiellaceae bacterium | reverse complement strand
CCTCGGAGCCGTCACCGCGAACAACGCCTGGATCTACAACCAGGTCGGCGCGAATCTCACCGGCGTGCTCGTCGCCGTGCTGGCGATCGGGCTCTGGCGGGCGCTCAGCCCCCAGCTGCTCGGCCGTCTCGGCGCGGCGTCACTGTTCGTGGCCGGCGCAGGCAGCTTCCTCGACGGGCTTTTCCGTCTCGACTGCCGCGGCATCGACGCTGCGTGCACGAACGACTCCTGGCACTCGCACGCCCACAAGGTCGAGTCCGGCGTCGCGGCGGCAGCGTTGCTCGTCGCGCCGGTGCTCTTAGCCTTGGCCTTCCGGCGCAACCCGGCCTGGCGCGGCGCGTGGCTGCCGAGCCTGCTCGCCCTCCCGGCGATCATCATCGCGAATGTGGTGTTCTCCGCGGCCGGGAACGGCGCCGCCACGCGCGCGGGAACAGTGGTCGCCTTCGTGTGGATCGCCTTCGTCGGCGCCTGGCTCCTGCGCGAGTCGTCGCGGGTCCGCTAGGCCGTCTCGTTCTCCGCCAACCAAGCCTTCGCCACGCGCTTCTGTGCGCGCGTCAGCCACGCCTCCGCGACGAGGTCGTGCAGCTCGTCGCGGTCGAGGCGCGCCTGGCTCGGGATGCGCACCAGGACCGCCGCGTAGCCGTTGAAGTGCGGGGTCGTGAAGTAGATCCCACGCGTGTCCGAGAGCAGCAGCTCCTTCACCTCGAGGTCGGCGACGCGGAACATGAGCACGTCGTCGAGTCGCTCGCCGTGCTCGTCGACCGCGTCCCGCCGGAGGCCGCGGTGGAAGCAGAAGACTTTTCCGTGCACCGCGTAGGCGGGCCGGCCGTCCTCCGAGACCTCCTTCGTCGCCTGCGGGAGCGCCAGCGCGAGCTCGTCCAGGTCGGCCATCGTGCTCACCGATCTAGTATCGCGGCCGATGGCATACGACGAAGCGCTCGCGGCGCGCATTCGCGACCTCGTCTCCGGCGAGGGCGGCGTGACCGAGCAGACGATGTTCGGCGGCCTCGCGTTCCTGGTGAACGGCAACATGGCCGTCGCCGCGAGCGGCCAGGGCGGGATCCTCGTGCGCGTCGACCCAGCTGAGTCGGACCGACTCGTCGAGACGACCGCGGCCGAGGAGATGGTGATGCGCGGTCGCGCGATGAAGGGCTGGTTGCGCCTGACCTCGGACGACGTCGAGGGAGATGAAGAGCTCGCGGAGTGGGTGGAGAAGGGCGCGTCGTTCGCGCGCACCCTGCCGTCGAAGGGGTAGCTTCCCTGCGTCGTGAGCGTCGTCGTCATCCTGATCGTCGTCATCCTGGCCCTGCTGCTGGCGGGGTCGCTGATCGGCCTCGCGTTCGAGCTCTTCTGGCTCGCGGTCACCGGCTTGGTTGTGGGCGGTCTCGGCCGGCTGATCCTCCCGGGTCGTCACGACATCAGCCTGCTGATGACCGCGCTCGTGGGTATTGCGGCGAGCCTGCTCGGCGGCATCCTCGCCGACCTCTTCGACGCCGGCTGGCTCGTCAAGTGGCTCGTCGCAGTCGCCCTGGCGGCGATCGGGATCACGTTGTTCTCGCGCGCCGAGGGCCGCCGAGGCCTCGACCGCGCGTAGGCGCTAACGGGCCGAACAGCCAGCCTCGCCAGGGCCCCGCGCCGAGCCGGGGCATCGAACTCGCGAGCCGCGCGGTCGACGTCGCGGACGAAACGGCGCGAGGCCCTGGAGCGAAGGCACCATCAGCCAGGGACGTTCGCGCGGCAGCTCTGCGCGATCCTGGTCGCGTCGCCGGCGGCCGCCAGACGGTAGCCGGCCCGGATCCACTCCAGCCCGCCGTCGTGCGCGTAGACCATGAACGGCTGGGTGGGCAGCGGCGAGGGTGTCCAGTCCTCCGGCGCTCCTGCCGGCGCCTCGTAGGTGTTGTGGGCGAGTAGCGCGTTCAGCGCGGCATGAGCCCGGGCGGCCGCCGCGTCGTCGTGCGTGCGGATAGCGGCGACCCAGTAGCACTCCCACGACCACTGCGCGGCCATCACGGCGTGCCCGCCGCCCGCTCCGCGAGGCGTCACGCTGTTCTCGGCGTCGGGCGGGAACCGGAACGTCGGCCAGGAGTAGCCGGGCGGCAGGGTGAGCTGCTTCTGCGCGGCGCTGTACTCGCGCTTCGTGACAGGCGGTTTCACCACATCTCCACCGAGCCAGTGCGAGACGGCATAGGCGGTCGAGGCGAGCACGACGGCAGCGAGGACTGCGAAGGCCAGCACGATCGCACGGCGGTGTCCTTGCGGTCGCCGCTCCGACGCTACGAGCCGGGAATCGCCGGGTAGGGCGGTGATCCGGGCGAACAGCTCCGTCCCCGGTGCCGTAGCGACCTCGGGAACAGGGTTCGCGCGACGCAGCCGCACGATGATCGAATCGCTCATGTCGTCTCCAGGTCGAGGTGGGTCGTTTCGTCATGGCTCCCGTTCGAGGCCTCGTCGAGCCTCGCGCGAAGGCGCCGCCGCGCGCGCAGCAGGCGGACGCGGGACGCCGTCGCGTTGATGCCGAGCGAGCGCGCGGCCTGAGTCGGCGTCAGGTCCTCCCAGGCGACGAGAAGCAGGGCTTCGCGCTCCAGGCGGGAGAGCGATCGCAGCGCCTCGGCCAACGCAGGGTCGAGCTCCGGAATCTCCGGCGGCGGGGCGAGATCCCCGGGCTCGCCGGCGCCGTGCGCCGCGGCGCGCGCCGAACGTCGCGCATCGGCTTGCACGACGTTCCGGGCGGTCGCGTAGAGCCACGGCCGCGGGTCGTCGCGGGGCACGTCGGACAGACGCCTCCAGGCGATCGTCATCACCTCGGCCGCGACGGCGTCTGCGTCGCGGCTTCCCCGCCTCCGCGCGTAGGCGGCAACGGCGCCGAGGTGTGAGAACACAGGTTGGAACCGCTCTTCGGCAGCGCGGCGGTCAGAAGCGTCGGTCATACCCGTAACTGTCGGAAGGCCGCCAAAGCGTTACCGCGCAGCTCCTCGGCCTGTTGCCATGTCGGGACAATAGGCGTCGGCGTAGCGCTGCCCGACGGCCTCCGACGAGTACTTGCTCGTGCCTTCTCGTGGGCGCTAGGCGACCACCTGGGCGGCCGAGAGGCCGTCCAGCTCGCGCAGCCGGCGGATTCGCTCGGCGAGCGGCGGGTGCGTCATGAAGAGATTCGCGACGCCGCCCCGCGGGAGTGGGTTCACCATGTAGAGCGACGCCGTCGCGGGGTTCACGTTCATCGGGATCGCCTGCGCGCCACGCTCGAGCGTCTCCAGCGCGTTCGCCAGCGGCTCCCCGCGGCCGA
>JBEVNN010000142.1:0-7383 GCA_040508095.1 Gaiellaceae bacterium | reverse complement strand
GCGAGCTCGACGAGCGAGCGAGGCGCGCCGAGCACAAGAAGGCTGACGTTGAGACGGTTCGCGAGGATCACGGGGACGCTGCTGGCACTCGCCGGCGTGGCCGTGCTCGTCTGGGTCGTCGTGGTCTGGCGCTGGCAGGACCCGTTCACTGCGCTCTACACGACCTGGAGGCAACACCAGCTCTCGGACAGCTACAAGCGGAAGGCCGAGGCGTACCAGGCGCCCCCGGTCAAGCCTGGAGCGTCGCTCGCCGCGACGAGCGCGCAGATCCGAGCGCAGGCACGGCGCTACCGAGTGAACGCGAAGCGTGGGGAGGGCATCGGCCGCATTCGAGTCCCGCGGCTCGGGCTGAACATGGTGTTCGTGGAGGGAACCGACGATGCGTCGCTCAGGAAAGGCCCCGGCCGCGACCGGCGGACGTACATGCCGGGCGAAGGGCAGCTCGTCTACATCGCCGGCCACCGCACGACGTACCTCGCACCGTTCGCACACATCGAGCGGCTCAAACCCGGCGACCCGGTGACGCTCGAGGTCCCGTACGGGACGTTCACGTACCGCGTGTTCAAGCACCGGATCGTCCTGGCGAACGACCTCTCGGTCCTCCGCTCCCACGGTCACGAGGTCGTCGAGCTGCAGGCCTGCCATCCGCGGTTCTTCGCCTCGCACCGGTACATCGCCTACGCACGCCTGGCGCGGGTCAGCCCGCGTGGCGCGCCGGCTTTCCGGCCGCCCACCGCAACGCTGGCCGCCGCCCCGCTCGCCTCGGCGCAGGGATGAGCGTCCTCAGGGCAGCCTGAGGTAGCGCACGCGCGCGCCGGCCCCCAGTTCGCCGTCGCCACGCGGAATCAGCACGAGCACGTCCGCTGCGGCGGAGCGGGCAATCATGTGCGAGTCCTGGCCGACGACGGGCTCGAGCTCGACCGCGGCATCCGGGCTCGTGTTGCGCCGGGCCCGCACGAGTTCGTCGCGCGCGGAGTTCCGCTTCATCGTTGCCGCAAGCACCCCCGGCTCGAACCGGGGCAAGGGGTCGGCAGCGCCCTGAAGCGCCAGGACGCATGGCCGCACGAACAGTTCGAACGCCACGAGCGACGAGACCGGGTTCCCGGGTAGCCCGAACACGAGCGTCCGCCCCCGCACGCCGAAGGACACCGGCTTGCCCGGCTTGACCGCAACTCGCCAGAAAACCTCTTCGACGCCGAGCTCGGACTCCACTCGCCGGACGAGGTCGTGAGGGCCCACGGAGACTCCGCCCGAGGTGACGAGCACGTCGTGCTCGAGCCCGCGCGCGATCGCCTCGCGATGGGCGTTCTCGTCGTCGGCCACAGCCGCCAGGCGCTCGACCGAAGCGCCTGCCGACCTCAGCTGCGTCTCGAGAATCAGCCCGTTCGCCTCGTAGACCTCGCCGGGCCCGAGCGACTCGCCCGGTCGGCGAAGCTCGGTTCCCGTGGCGACCACGGCGGCCCGCGGGATCGCGCCGCAATCGACCTCCGCGACACCGGCCGCTGCCAGCGCTCCCAGCTGCGCAGGGCCGAGGCGCGTGCCCGCCGGCACAACCTCGTCGCCGGCGCGGAGATCGCCGCCGCGAGGACGGACATTTGCGCCGACCACTGCGGCATCTGGAATCTGCACCTCGTTGTCATGATCGACAACATACTCGACGGGGATGACGGCGTCGGCGCCCTCCGGAACGACACCGCCGGTCGCGATCGCCATCGCCTCCGCCGGTGCGAGTGCACGTGGCGCGGGTCGGCCGGCTGCAACACGGGCGACGACGGGCAGTGTTCCCGGAGTGTCCTCCGCACGAACCGCGAAGCCGTCCATCGCCGAGCTTGGAAACGGCGGGAGATCGACGGCCGCGCGAGCCGCTTCGGCCAGCACGCGGCCGGCGGCGAGCTCTAGGGAAACCCGCTCGGACGGCAACGGGCGCACGCGCTCGAGCACGAGCCGCTGCGCTTCGTCCATGGTCAGGAGCTCGGCCACGACCGCGCATACCGTACGCGCGCCGGATACGCTGAGCCGCCGATGATCTCGGTAGTCGTGCCCGTTCACGACGAGGAGCGGACGGTCGCGCTCCTCTACGACGAGCTGGAGTCGGCCCTCCAGCCGCTCGAGCAGCCGTGGGAGGCGGTGTTCGTAGACGACGGCTCGACCGACGGCTCCTACGCGGCTCTGACCCGGCTCCACAGCGCACACGACAACGTGCGCGTCATCCGCCTGCGCAAGAACTTCGGCAAAGCGGCGGCGCTCGCGGCCGGCTTCGCGCATGCCGAGGGCGACGTAGTCGTCACGATCGACGCCGACCTGCAGGACGATCCGGCGGAGATTCCGCGCTTGCTCGCGAAGCTGGACGAGGGGTTCGACCTCGTCAGCGGCTGGAAGACGCGGCGCCGCGACCCACTCACCCGGCGTGTGCCGTCGAAGATCTTCAACTGGGTGACCGGGCGCGTCTCGGGCCTGCGCCTGCACGACCTCAACTGCGGGCTCAAGGCCTACCGCGCCGAGGTGGTCCAGGAGCTACGGCTCTACGGCGAGCTGCACCGCTTTATCCCGGTGCTCGCGTATTACCGCGGCCACCGCGTCGCCGAGCTTCCCGTCAACCACCGGCCGCGCGAACACGGCCGCTCGCGGTACGGGATGGAGCGCTACGTCCGCGGCTTCCTCGACCTCCTGACGGTCTCGTTCATCGGCCGCTATCGCTATCGACCGCTGCACCTGTTCGGCGGCCTCGGCCTGCTGCTGGGCGCGCTCGGCTTCTGCGTGCTCCTGTACCTGACCGCCCTGAAGATCGACGGGCACTCGATCGGGCAGCGACCGCTGCTGATTCTCGGCGTGCTCCTCGTGGTCGTGGGGCTGCAGTTCTTCTCGCTCGGGTTGATCAGCGAGCTGATCACGAGCCAGCACGAGGAGCGGGCGGGGCCGCGGGAGCGGATAGAGCGGGACGTCGAGGACGTGCTGCGCTAGCCGTCACGCTTTCGGCACGAGGGCGACACACATGCGTGCGCCGCGGCGGGATAGGGTCGCAGTGGGGAGGAGGCCGGGTGCGCCTTAACCACACGGGTTGAGGCGAACGGCGGCCCCACGCTGATGCGCGTCCTCTACTTCGGCACCTACCAGCGCGACTACCCGCGCAACGCGCAGGTGATCTCCTGCCTGCGAGGCGCGGGCGTCGAGGTCGACGAACACCACGTTGCGGTCTGGGACGGCCGGCGCGACAGCTGGCGCGCGGGGCTGAGCGCCGCCGCCCGGCTCGCGGCCGCGGAGCTTCGGCTGCTGCGAAGGCCGAGCTCGACCTACGACGCCCTGATCGTCGGTTACCCCGGCCACTTCGACCTCCCGGCGGCGCGGCGCGCCGCCCGCGGCCGGCCGATCGTCTTCAACCCACTCGTCTCGCTCGCCGACACGTTTGTCGCCGACCGCGGCCGCTTCCGACCCGGCTCGGCGCCCGCGCGAGCGCTCGCGGCAGTCGATCGCCAGGCCTTTCGCGCCGCCGACCTCGTCGTCGCCGACACGCGCGTGCACGCGGACTACCTCGCGGAGCTAGCCGGCCTCCCGCATGACCGGATCGACGTCGCGTTCGTCGGCGCCGAGGACCGAGTCTTCGCACCCGGCTGGTCACCTGACGACCCGTTCACGGTGCTCTTCGTCGGCAAGCTGATCCCGCTGCACGGCCTCGAGACGATCCTCGCCGCCGCGCGCTCGGCGACCGAGCTGCGCTTCCGGCTCGTCGGCAGCGGCCAGCTCGACGCGCTCGCCCGCGCACGCCCCGCGAACGTGGAATGGATCCCGTGGGTCGACTACGAGCGCCTGCCGCTGGAGCTCCACCGGGCCGATTGCGCGCTCGGGATCTTCGGCACCTCGGAGAAAGCCCTGCGCGTGATCCCGAACAAGGCCTTTCAGGCTCTCGCGTGCGGCACGCCACTCGTCACCGGCGACACGCCCGGCGCGCGCGAGCTGCTCGTCGCCGGCGAAAGCGCGCTCCTCGTCCCGCCCGGGGACGCAGAGGCGCTCGCGCAAGCACTGCGACGGCTCGCGGGCGACCCGGAGCTCGCGAGCCGCCTCTCCGCCGGAGGCCGCGCCGCGTACGAGGCGCAGGCGAGCGAGGACGTCCTCGGCCGCCGCTGGCGCACCATCCTGGAGCGCGTCGCGTGACGTTCCCGCGACCGACCAGCCGAACCCTCCTGTGGACCGCCATCGGCGCCTACGCCGCCGGGTTCTCGGCGCTCTCGATCCTGCGCCACCGCGCATTCTCGACCGGACGTTTCGACCTCGGGAACATGGTGCAGGCGGTCTGGTCGACTGCCCACGGCCACCCGCTGCAGATCACCGGGCTGCGCGGCGACCAGATCTCGCGCCTCGGCGCGCACTTCGACCCGATTCTCGCCGCCTTTGCGCCACTCTGGCTCGCGTGGCCAAGCCCCGACATGCTGCTGGTCGCGCAGGCTGTCGCCGTCGCCCTCGGCGCGCTGCCCGTCTTCTGGCTCGCGCGCAAGCACCTCGGCTCCGATCGGGTCGCCCTCGGCTTCGCCCTCGCGTACCTGATCTACCCGCCGACGCAGTGGCTGACGCTGAACGAGTTCCACCCTGTCGCGCTCGCGTGCCCACTTCTCCTCTACGCCATCTGGTTCCTCGACGAGGGCCGGCTCGTGCCGTTCGCGGCCTGCGCGATCGTGGCCGCGACGACGAAGGAAGAGATCGCCCTCGTGGTCGCAGGCCTCGGCATCTGGTACGCGCTCGCCCACGGTCGCCGCTGGACGGGAGCCGCCGTCGCGGCGGCCGGTGTAGCTGCAGCCCTGATTGCGATCGAGGTCGTGATCCCGCACTTCAACCGAGCCGGGACCTCGAGCTTCTTCACGCGCTACAGCGAGGTCGGCAGCACACCCGGCGGGATCGTGCACACGGCGCTCACCGACCCCTGGAAGATCGTCACGACGGCCGCCACCGGCCGTGGGCTCGGCTATCTCGCTCAGCTCGTCCTGCCCCTCGCGCTCCTCGTCGTCCTGGCCCCACTGGCACTGATCGCCGCCGTCCCCGAGCTCGCGGTCAACCTGCTGTCGGCGGCGACCACGCAGACGTCGATTCGCTTCCACTACACGGCCGGCCTGATCCCGGTGCTGATCGCGGCCGCCGTCTTCGGGGCAAAACGGCTTCCGCCGCGGATCCCGGTCGCGACGATCGTGGTCGTCACGGCACTCGCCGCCAACTACCTGCTCGGCCCGGCCCCGCTCTGGCGCTACTTCCCGGGCGGCGAGCAGCACCAGGCGCACGCGGCCGACGTCAGCGAGCACGATCGGATCGCCGCTCGCGCGCTCAGACTGATCCCGCCCCACGCCGTCGTCAGCGCCACGAACTCTCTGGGCGCGCACCTCTCGGCCCGCCGGCGCGTGCTCAGCTTCCCGTACCTCCAGGATGCGCAGTGGGTGGCGGCGGACGAGACCGCGCCCGGCTACGCCGACCGGCTCGCGCCGTTGCCGACGGCCGTCCAGCTCTCCTGGCTGCGGCGCAACCCCGAGTGGCGACTCGTCTTCGAGCGTGACGGCATCCTGATCTTCCACCGCGCGAGCGAGGCCGCCAGCGCGAGGTAGAGCGCGACCATGGCCAAGTCGCGGACGAACAGCAGCCACACCGGCCACTCGAGCCGGAAGAGCGCGCCGTAGTGGAAGAACCACACCTGCGCGAGCACGACGGCCGCCGCGGCCAGCGCAATCGCAACCACGTTCCCGGCGGCGACGACCAGCGGTAGGAGCCAGACGAGGTATTGCGGCGAGAAGACTTTCGTGAAGGCGAGGAAGCCGGCGACCGCGGCGGCGAACGCGAGCGGCAGCTGCTTACGCAGGTCGCATGATCGCGCGTAGAGCACCCACACGGTGACGACCGCGACAGCCTCGAGCGCAAGCAGTAGCCCGGCCACGACCTCGGCCGTGCCGCCCGCGAGGTTGCGCCCGGCGACGCCCGTCGTCTCGACGACGCGCGCGTGGTACAGGCCGAGCCGGTCGAGCACGAGCAGGAACGAGGCACCGAGGCTCTCGATCTGCAGGCCGCGGGTCGCCTGGGCGTGGAAGCTCTCGTAGACACCATGCGGCGCGTAGGCCGCGAACGGCGCGACAGCCGCGGCCGCGACCACCACCAGCACGCCGAGCGCGAGCAGGGTCCGCCTGGTGCCCGCACGGCGCCAGACGAACCAACCCGCCAGCGGCACGAGCACGAGCGGGTAGACCTTCGCGCTCACCGCGAGCCCCAGCACCGCGAACGCGGGCAGCTCCCAGCCGCGCAGCAGCAGCCACAGCGCAAGCACGGTCAGCAGGGCCGGCCACGCGTCGTAGGTGTTCAACGAGATCGGTCCTAGGGCGATCGGCGAGAGCGCGAGCAACCCGATGCCGATCCAGACACGGCGCTGCGAAGCGCCCAGCTCGGCGAGCACCAGTGCGACGAACACGATCGTCGCCGCACCGCAGAGCGCCATCAGCGTCTTGAAGGCGGCATTGTAGTGATCCGCGCCGAACGCGGTCGGCGGCAGGAAGACCGCGAACGCGCCGGGCGGGTACTCGACGAACACGTCGCGGTAGGGCAGCGACCCGTCCAGCAGCTTCTCTGCGTAGCCCTGGTAGACATGCACGTCGCGAAAGCGCGCCGCGCGGAAGAGTCCGCCGTCGGGCACGGCGCACGCCGCCAGATACACCGGAATCGCGACGAGCGCGGCGCGGAGCGCCGGCTTCATGGCTAGTTCCCCGGGCCCGGAGGTGGCGGCGGGGGCGGAGGCGCCGGTGGAGGAGGCGGCTCGGCCGGCGGTGGCGGAGCGGGCGGCGCGGTGGTGATCGTCCGCCCCGTCGCCGGCGGTGGGGGCGGAGGCGGCGCGGGATTGCCGCCGGTCGTCGTCGCCGGAGGAGGCGGTGGCGAGTAGTAGTACGTGGTGGTCGGCCGCAGGCTCGAGCCGTACTGGCCCTGCGTGAACGGTCTCCACTCCACCGGGTCGCGCGGGGACAGCCACGACAAGGCGGGCGCGTTGACCATCGCCTGCTCCATGAACAGCTTCCAGATCGTCGCCGGGAAGGTGCCGCCGGCGACCGAGATCCCGTGGACGTTCTCCATCGGGATCTCGCCCTGCGGGTAGCCGACCCAGACCGTCGTCTGCAGCTGCGGCGTGAAACCGCAGAACCAGGCGTCAGCATGGTTGTCGGTCGTGCCCGTCTTGCCCGCGGCCGGCCTTCCGATCTGCGCGCCGACACCGGTGCCCGCCTGCACGTTCTCCTCGAGGATGTGCGTCACCTCGTAGGCGACCCAGTCCGGGAGCACGCGCTTCCGCTTCGGCTTGCCCCAGCCGGCGTCCTCGTCGACCTTGCCGCCGGGCAGGACGACCTTGCGGATCGCCATCGGCTCGGAGTGGAT
>JBEVNN010000071.1:0-7603 GCA_040508095.1 Gaiellaceae bacterium | reverse complement strand
GTCTCGGCCGTGCGCACCGAGATGTAGAGCTGCTTCGCGATCTCCTGGTTCGTGTGGCCGAGGGCGAGCAGGCGCAGGACCTCACCCTCGCGGTCGGAGAGCGGGTCTTCCTCCGCGCGCTTGCGTTCCGCCGACTCCGCGGCGACGAGGCGCGCCCCGAGCTCGGGGTCGACGTAGCGGCCGCCGCCGGCCACCTCGCGCACGGCGGAGACGACCTCGCTGTCGGCCGCCTCCTTCAGCACGTAGCCGCTCGCGCCGGCGTCGAAGGCCTCGCGCACGTAGCGCGGGTCGTCCTGCATCGAGAGCATGAGGATCTTCGTATCCGGATTCTCGTGCAGCAGCGTCGGGATGATGTCGAGGCCGCTCTGGTCCGGCATCACGACGTCCAGCAGGATCACGTCGGGCTTCAGCGCGCGCGCCTCGAAGATCGCGTCGCGCGCGGTGCCGGCCTCGCCGACCGGCTCGATGCCGTCGTCCGCGTCGAGCACGAGCTTCAGGCCCGAGCGGACGACCGCGTGGTCGTCGACGATGAGCACGCGGGTTCCCGTCACACCGGTACCTCGACCGCCACCGTCGTGCCGCTCCTTTCGCTCGACTCGACTGCCAGCAAGCCGTCAAGCAGCTCGATCCGCTCGCGCATGCCGATCAGGCCGACGCCGTCGCTGCCTGTCGACTCGGGGTCGAAACCCCTGCCGTCGTCCTCGATCACGGCCTTGATCCTCCCATCCGCGCGAGTCACGAGCACGCTCACACGCTGGGCGTGCGAGTGCTTGACGACGTTCGTGAGCGCCTCCTGGACGATGCGGTAGATCGCCGTTTCGACCTCGGGCGGCAGGCGGTCGATGATCGCTCCGGCCTCGAGGTCGACGGCGATCCCGGTGTGCTCGGCGAAGCCGCTCGTCAGGCGCTCGAGGGCGGGGACGAGGCCGAAATCGTCGAGCACCTTGGGCCGCAGCTCGACGGCAAGGCGCCGCACGTCCTGCAGGGTCGCGACCACGAGCTCGCGGAGGCGCGCGACCGACTGCACCTCCGCGCCTTCGAGCTGCTTGAGTCCGAGCAGGATCGACGTCAGCGCCTGGCCGGTCTCGTCGTGCAGCTCTCGCGCGAGCCGCTCCCGCTCGAGCTCCTGCGCCGCGACGATCCGCCGCAGCGCGTCGCGCTCGACCCGCTCCGACAGCTCGACGGCGACCGCCGCCCGCGACGCGAACGTCTCGGCGAGCCGCACGTCGTCGTGCTCGAAGCGCGCGTCGGGCGTGGTGAGCTTGTCGTAGGCCGTCAGCACGCCGACCGGCCGTCCGTGCACGAGCAGCGGCACCCACAGGCCGGCACGCGCGCCGATCCCGCGGGTGAACTCCAGGTTCACCTCGCGGTCTTCGACCACAGAGTCAACGCGCTCGCTCCGGCCCCGCTCGAGCACCCGTCCGGCCTTCGACTGCGCACGGTCGACCATCCGACCGACGATCTGGTCGGCACCGTCGCCGGCCGCGGTGACGATCCGCAGCTGTCCCTCGCCGGCCGGAAGCGCGACGGCGACCAGCCGCGCCTCGAGCAGCTCCTGGAGGCGCTTCGCCAGGAGCTCGAGCACGATGTCGACGTCGGTCTCGCGTGCGAGTGCGCCGCTGCCCTCGATCAGTGACTCGAGCTGGCGTGACCAGCGCGTCGCGGACTCGTAGAGGCGGGCGTTCTCGATCCCGACCGCCGCCTGCGACGCGAGCATGCCGACGACCTCCTGGTCGGCCTCGGTGAAGTCGGCGCCCTCGGCCTTGTCGGTGAGGTAGAGGTTGCCGTAGGCGACCCCGCGCAAGAGGATGGGCACGCCGAGGAAGGCGGTCATGGGCGGGTGGTTCGGGGGGAAGCCCACGGAGCGCGGGTCGTCGGTGATCGCGTGCAGCCGCAGCGGCCGCGCGTCGCGGATCAGCGCGCCGAGGATCCCGCGGCCGTGGGGCGGGTCGCCGATCGCGGCGCGGGCCTCTTCGTCGATCCCGTGGGTGATGAAGCGCTCGAGGTGCGAGCCGGTCGGGTCGATCACGCCGAGGGCCGCGTACCGGGCATCTGTCAGCTCGGCTGCGACCGAGGTCAGCCGCTGCAGCAGGTTGTCGAGCGACAGCTCCGAGCCGAGGGCCATCCCGGCCTCCAGCAGGGCCCGGAGCCGCGGCTCGCTCGGCGACGCAGACTCCACGTGCTCAGCGTACTGCGGGAAAGCCGAAGCCTTCCTCGGTGCAGCCGCTGATGTCACGCGCGCACGCGCGCGCGAGGCTGAGGGGGAGCGAAAGGAGGAGCCATGAAGGCACTCGTGTAATGAAGGCACTCGTGTACCACGGTCCCGGGATGCGCTCCTGGGACGAGGTCCCGGACCCCGCGATCCAGCAGCCGACGGACGCGATCGTCCGGATCGACTCGGCGACGATCTGCGGGACCGACCTCCACATCCTCAAGGGCGACGTCCCCGAGGTGCAGCCCGGCACGATCCTCGGCCACGAGGCGGTCGGCACGGTCGTCGAGATCGGCGACGCGGTGACGACGCTCGAGCCCGGGGACCGCGTGCTGGTGTCCTGCATCACCTCGTGCGGGCGTTGCCGCTTCTGCAAGGAAGGCCACTACGGGCTCTGCACGGGAGGCGGCGGCTGGATCTTCGGCCATCTGGTCGACGGGCTCCAGGCCGAGCTCGCGCGGGTGCCGTTCGCGGACACCTCGGTCTACAAGCTGCCCGACGAGCTCAGCGACGAGCAGGTGCTGTTCCTCGCCGACATCCTCCCGACCTCCTACGAGGTCGGCGTGCTGAACGGCGACGTGCAGCCGGGCGACACCGTCGCGGTTGTAGGCGCAGGGCCGATCGGTCTGGCCGCGATCATGACGGCCAAGCTGTACACGCCCGGGCGGATCGTCGCGATCGACCTCGCGCCGGCGCGGCTGGAGAAGGCGCTCGAGTTCGGGGCCGACGTCGTGATCGACAACAGCCGCGAGGACGCAGTCGAGCGGGTGATGGAGCTGACCGGCAGGCTCGGCGCGGACGTCGCGATCGAGGCGGTCGGCGTGCCGGAGACGTTCGAGCTCTGCGCGGAGCTGGTGCGGCCCGGCGGCCACGTCGCCAACGTGGGCGTTCACGGCCACCCGGCTACGCTCCACCTGGAGAAGCTGTGGATCCGGGACGTGACGATCATGACCGGCCTCGTGGACACGTTCTCCACGCCGAGGCTGCTGGAGCTGATCGCGAACGGGCGGCTCGACCCGACGCCGTTCGCCACGCACCGCTTCCCGCTCGCCGAGACGATGGCGGCCTACGACGTGTTCGCCGCCGCCGCCGAGACGAATGCGCTGAAGGTCGTGCTCGAAGGCGAGCCGGCTCGGCGCGAGGAGCGCGACCGTGAAGGAGCCGCAGTTGGCGTCTAGCGTCGAGGAGGCTGCGGCCGGAGCTGTCGACGTCATCCTCAAGGACGGCGGGACGCTCCGGCTGCGGCCCCCGGCCGCGGCGGACGCAGGCGCCGTGCTCGAGTTTCTGCAGGGCCTCTCGGAGCGCAGCCTGTATCTGCGCTTCCATGGCATCCGCACCGTCGACGAGGCGCTCGCGCGATCGCCGCTCGACCCGGACTGGGTCGAGACCGGCGCCCTGGCGGGCTGGCTCGGCAACCGCATCGTCGGAATCGCGAACTACGTCCGCCTGCGCGATCCCCGGCTCGCGGAGGCCGCGTTCGTCGTCGCCGATTCAGAGCAGGGGAGGGGCATCGGGACGCGCCTGCTCGAGCAACTCGCCGAGCGGGCGGCCGCGACCGGCGTCACGCGGTTCGTCGCGGACGTGATGGCGGAGAACCGAGCGATGCTGAGCGTCTTCACCGGGGCCGGGTTCGACGTCGTGCGCGAGCTGGAGCACGGCGAGGTCGAGGTCAGCTTCCCGATTGCAGCGACCGAGGCGTTCCAGGAGCGCGTCGAGGAGCGCGACCACGTCGCGGTCGCCGCCTCGCTGCGCCCGTTCTTCGAGCCGGCCAGCGTGGCGGTGATCGGTGCGTCGCGCAGGCGGGGGTCGATCGGCGGCGAGCTCTTCCGCAACGTGCTCGAGGCCGACTTCGACGGCGCCGCCTACCCGGTCAACCGCGGCGGCGAGCCCGTCGCGGGTGTGCGCGGCTACGGCTCGATCACCGAGATCCCGGACGACGTCGAGCTGGCCGTGATCTGCGTGCCCGGGCCGCTCGTCCTCGAGGCGGCCGAGGAGGCGCTGGCCAAGGGCGTCCGCGCGCTCTGCGTGATCTCGTCCGGGTTCGCCGAGACGGGCGCCGCCGGCATCGAGCGACAGGAGCGGCTGCTCGCCCTCGTCCGTGCGCACGGCGCCCGGCTGCTGGGTCCGAACTGCCTCGGGATCGCCTCCTCGAAGCCGAAGCTGAACGCGACCTTCGCGCCGCGCGCGCTGCCGCCGGGCCGGATCGGCTTCTCGTCCCAGTCGGGCGCCCTCGGGCTCGCCTTGCTGGAGCAGGGCGAGGGTCTCGGCTTCTCGGCTTTCGTCTCGATCGGGAACAAGGCGGACGTCTCCTCCAACGACCTGCTCGAGTGGTGGGAAGACGACCCGGAGACCGATGTCGTGTTGCTCTACCTCGAGTCGTTTGGCAACCCGCGCAAGTTCGGCCGGCTCTCCAGGCGCGTGGCGCGGCGCAAGCCGATCCTCGCGCTGAAGGCCGGGGCCACGGCGGCCGGTGCGAAGGCCGCCAGTTCGCACACCGCGGCGCTCGCCGGCTCGG
This sequence comes from Gaiellaceae bacterium, assembly GCA_040508095.1. Classification (GTDB taxonomy): domain Bacteria; phylum Actinomycetota; class Thermoleophilia; order Gaiellales; family Gaiellaceae; genus AC-32. The sequence goes on along the minus strand of JBEVNN010000071.1, from coordinate 2,876 downwards.
AGGCCGCGGTCGACGCCCTCTTCCACCAGGCCGGCGTGCTGCGGGCGCGGACGCTCGAGGAGCTGGTTGACGTCGCGGGCCTGCTCTCCAGCCAGCCCCTGCCCCGAGGCCGGCGGGTTGGCGTGCTCACGAACGCCGGCGGCCTCGGGATCCTCTGCGCCGACGCCTGCGAGGCTGCCAGGCTCGAGCTGCCGGAGCTGGCACAGGAGACTCGCGATGCCCTGGCTGAGGCCCTGCCCGGCGACAGCAGCGTCGCCAACCCGGTCGACATGCTGGGCTCGGCGACGGGCGCGACCTACGAGCGGGCGATCCCGGCGCTGCTTGCCGACCCGCGCCTCGACGCGCTGATCGTGCTCTTCGTGCCGCCGGTCGTCGCGGGCGCGCCCGAGGTTGCGGCCTCGGTCCGCCGCGCGGTCGAGGCGTCGCACACCGACAAGCCGGTGCTCGCGGCGGTGATGAGCGCCGAGGGCACGCCGCTCGACCTGCTCGAGTCCGATGTCGCGAGCTTCACCTACCCGGAGTCGGCGGCGCGCGCGCTCGGGCTCGCGGCCGATCGCGCCGAGTGGCTGCGCCGGCCAGCGGGGACGGTGCCGGAGCTCGACGGGATCGACCGCGACGGCGCGCAGGCGGTCGTCGAGGCCGCGGGCGAGGGCTGGCTCGACCCCGCGCAGACCCGGGAGCTGCTGTCCGCCTACGGGATTCCGCTCGTCGCGGAGCGCACCGCCGGGAGCGCGAACGAGGCCGTGGCAGCAGCGGAGGAGATCGGCTACCCGGTGGTCGTGAAGACCGCGGCGCCCGGCGCGCACAAGACGGAGAGCGGCGGGATCGCGCTCGACCTCCAGGACGAGCAGCAGGTGCGCGACGCGGTCGAGCGGATGACCGCGCCGGTGATCGTGCAGCAGTACCTCCAGGGCCCGGGCGTAGAGCTGCTGGCAGGAGTCGTCCAGGACCCGGTCTTCGGTCCACTCGTCGCCTTCGGCCCCGGCGGCGTCTTCGCGGAGCTGATCGGCGATGCGACCTTCCGGGTCGCGCCGCTCACAGACGTCGACGCCGAGGAGCTCGTCACCGGCGGCAAGGCGGGACGCCTCGTCGCCGGCTTCCGCGGCTCACCGCCGGCCGACACGGCCGCGCTGGAAGGTCTCGTCCACCGGCTCGGCCGGCTTGCGGAAGACTTCGGCGAGGTGGCCGAGCTCGACCTGAACCCCGTGATCGCCGGGCCCGCCGGCTGCGTCGCGGTCGACGCGCGCGTGCGGCTCGCGTCACCGCCGGCCGAGAGGGCGCTCAAGAGCTGGTGACGGCGGGCGAGCGGCCACCCGGAATCGACCTGTTTTGGCTCCCGCTGGGCGCGGGAGGCCACTGCGTGTGGTGGAACGGCCGGATCTACGAGGCGATCGCGGCGCGGCTCGCGAGGCGGCGCGTCTGCGACCTCTACCACTCGGCGCTCGAGGTGCGAGTGCCGGATGGACGGTTCGTGATCGAGTCGGCGCCGATCCGCGCGGCGGACGGCCCCGATCGCGGCGTGGTGGCGGAAGGCGCCGTCGGCAGTCGCTGGGCGGGCCGGTTGCCCCTCTTTCGCTACGAGCTCCGCTTCTGGCGCGACGGGGTCATCCCGGACCTCGCGGAGGCCGTCGACAGCCCGCGGCATCTCACGGACGAAGTGGAGACGGGCCGCCGCCTCCTGGCGCTCGCGTCGTCGGTGCCGACTCCGGTCTGGGGGCGCGACCAGCTCCGTGCGGGCGAGATGTGGAACTCGAACTCGGTGATCGCGTGGCTGGTTGCCAGCAGTGGTCTCGACGCGGAGAAGATTCACCCGCCTCGGGGAGGGCGCGCGCCCGGCTGGGAGGCCGGCCTGGTCGTCGCGCAGCGAGGATGAGAAGCGGATCGTGACGTCGGCGAAGGAGGCGAACGTGACCATGGCCGGTGAAGAGCTCGAGCGCCTCGACGCGTTCTGGCGCGCCGCGAATTACCTCTCTGTCGGGCAGATCTACCTGCTCGACAACCCGCTCCTGCGCGAGCCGCTCCAGCCCGAGCACGTGAAGCCGCGCCTGCTCGGCCACTTCGGCACCGTCCCGGGCCTCAACCTCGTCTGGACGCACCTGAACCGCGCGATCCGCGGGCGCGACCTCGACGCGATCTACATCTGCGGCCCCGGCCACGGCGGCCCCGGGATGGTCGCGTGCGCCTACCTCGAGGGCACTTACAGCGAGCTGTACCCGCACGTCTCGCTCGACGAGCCCGGCCTGAAGGAGCTCTTCCGCCAGTTCTCGTTCCCCGGCGGGATCCCGAGCCATGCCGCGCCGGAGACGCCCGGCTCGATCCACGAGGGAGGCGAGCTCGGCTACTCCCTTGCGCACGCGCACGGGGCGGTCTTCGACAACCCGGGCCTGCTCGCGTGCTGCGTCGTCGGCGACGGCGAGGCCGAGACCGGCCCGCTCGCGACGAGCTGGCACTCGAACAAGTTCCTCAACCCCGAGACGGACGGCGTCGTGCTGCCGGTCCTGCACCTGAACGGCTACAAGATCGCCAACCCGACGGTGCTCGCGCGCATTCCGGAGTCCGAGCTCGTCGCGCTGCTCGGGGGCTACGGCTACCGGCCGGTGCTGGTCACCGGCGGCTTCGACGGCGAGGACCCGCTTGCGGTGCACGAGCGTTTCGCGGCCGCCCTCGACGAGGTGCTCGACGAGATCGCGGAGATCAAGCAGCGCGGCGACGGGGCCCGCCCGCGCTGGCCGATGATCGTCCTGCGGACGCCGAAGGGCTGGACGGGCCCGAAGGAGGTCGACGGCCTGCCGGTCGAGAACACGTGGCGCTCGCACCAGGTGCCGATCGCCGAGGCGCGCGACAACGACGAGCACCGGCGCCTGCTCGAGCAGTGG
>JBEVNN010000136.1:0-5100 GCA_040508095.1 Gaiellaceae bacterium | reverse complement strand
CAACACCGGTGTTACGCGACGACACTCGGCGCCGCCTTCCGCACACGTCGTGCAAAGCCGATCGGACCGGCCGTGGCAGCTTCAATCGCGCGGGGTGGCCTTGGCAGCGCGAGACGAGCCCACGGTTGATCGCTCGGGATCTGTGTTGTCGCAGGCCTGTGCACCGCGCAGTTCAGATGGTCCGGCGCGCGCCGATGCGACCACAACTAGCCGTCCGGTTAGTTTCGGACGCTAGAGCTTCCCGCTCGTGTCGCAGGCGTTGGGGTTGCCCTGCTGGTAGCCGACAGTGAACCAGTGCTGCCGCTGGCTCGACGCGCCGTGCGTCCAGCTCTCGGGGTCGATGCGGCCCTGCGTCTGCTGCTGGATACGGTCGTCACCGACGGCCGCCGCCGCGTTGAGCCCGTCGGCGATGTCGTCCTGCGTGATGTCCGTCAGGTAGCCGGTCTGCGCGGCGTGATTCGCCCACACGCCGGCCAGGCAGTCCGCCTGGAGCTCTGTGCGGACCGAGCGGCTCTGCGCGCCGGTGTCGCCGGAGCCGCCGCCGAGGAGCCCGAGCTGGTCCTGGACGTGATGGCCGTACTCGTGTGCGAGCACGTACGCCTGGGCGAACGGTCCGCCCGTCGCGCCGAACCGCGAGCGGAGCTCGTCGAAGAAGTCGAGGTCGATGTACACGTGCTTGTCGACGGGGCAGTAGAACGGGCCGACGTCGGAGGTGGCGGTGCCGCAGCCGGTGTCGGTCTGGCCGGTGAAGAAGACGGTCTTCGAGATCGCGTAGGTTCGGCCGGCGCGCTGGAACTCGTTCGTCCAGTAGTCCTGGATGCTGTTCACGTAGCCGACGATGCGGCAGTCCTCGCGCTGGTTGGCGGTCGCGCCGCTCGTGCAGTCCTCCGGCGCGACGCTCGTCGGCGGCTGCGTCGCGATCGAGCGGTCGTCGAGGTTCGACAGCGGGCCGGACAGCCCACCGCCGTTGTTCAGCAGCGTGATCAGCAGGAAGATGACGAGGCCGGCGATGCCGAGCCCGCCGCCGCCGACGGCGATCCCGCCTCCGGGAAGCGACATCCCACCGGCGCCGCGGCGGTCCTCGACCTGCGATGGGTCGAGCCGTGCTCCTTTGCGAAAGCGCACCGGCCGGATTCTCCCGCACCGGTGCGGTGTCCTAAACGTCGAGAGTGGAGCCGACGGGGCTCGAACCCGTGACCTTTTGGCTGCCAGCCAAACGCTCTCCCAGCTGAGCTACGGCCCCAGAAGGGCGAAGTGTAGCCTCGAACCTAGACCGCGGCCGCGTCGAGCTCGATGCTCGGCACGTCGCCCCACAGCTCTTCGAGCCGGTAGTAGTCGCGCGACTCCGGCGTGAAGACGTGGAAGACGACGTCGAGGTAGTCCCCGACGATCCAGCGGCCGTCCCGCTCGCCGGCAACCGAGCGCGGGAGCGAGCCTTCGTCGTGCTTCAGGCGCTCGTGCACCTCGTCCCAGATCGCCTTCGTCTGGCGCGGGTTCTGGCCGGTCGCGAGCACGAAGAAGTCCGTGTAGCTGCACACGGGGCGCATGTCGAGGATGAGGACGTCCTGCGCCAGCTTCTCCTGGGCGAGGCCGGCGATACGGCGGGCGTGATCGAGTGGCGTCAGGGTCTTGTCAGGTCCTCTCGGGTTCGCGCTCAGTGTAGCCACGGTAGAGGCCGGTCTCGTCGAGCGCGGCCGCGACAGCGGGTGGCACGAAGCCTTCGACCGGTTCTCCCCGTGCGAGCCGCTCGCGAATCTCGTTGGACGAGACCGGCGGCGAGGACAGCTCGAACGACAGCACCCGGTCGCCGTAGCGCTCGAGGTCCGGAGGCGGATAGCCCGAGCGCGTGCCGACGGCGAGGCGCACCCAGCGCAGCACCTCGTCGGGCTCCTTCCAGGTCGGGAAGGCGGTGCCCTCGTCCGCGCCGACGATGAAGATCGCGTCGCCGAAGCGACCGCCGCGCACCGCGTCCACCGTGAACGCGTGAAAGTCGAGCACCACCTCGTCCGCGAGCCCGTCGAAGGCAAGCTGGGCCAGCCGGAGGCGCGTCTCCGCCTCCGCGACCACGGCGCGGTGGCCGGGCGCGGCCGCGACGAGGACGAGCAGGCGGTCGATCGGCAGCTCCGCGCTCGCGGCTTTCGCAAGCGCGACGTGGCCGACCTGCGGCGGGTCGAACGTGCCGCCGAGAAGCCCCTTTACTGGAATTCGAGCACCTCGCCCTCGACCTGAACCTCGTCGCCCGTCTTCGCACCCGCCTCCCTGAGCGCCTGCTCGAGCTCCTCCTGCGAGCCGGCCTGCCCGTGGACCCGGAAGCCGCGATCGGTGCGGAGGATCCGGAAGCGGCGCCGTGGGTCGGGCTTCGGCCGGTAGACCAGGAACTGTGGCAGGCCCTCGTCGTCCGCCACCGGCGCCTCGGCCGGAGGGCACAGCTCGAACAGGGTGCGGCGGAAGCGCTCGACGCCCTCACCGGTCGCAGCCGACAGCGCGAAGACGCGCTGGACCCGCGGATCGTCCGGCTCGAACCGCGGGGGCTCCGGCAGCAGGTCGAGCTTGTTCAGCACGACGACCTGCGGCCGCTGGTCGAGGCCGGCCCCGTACTCGGCCAGCTCGCGGTTGATCTGCGCGAAGGCCTCGGCGGGATCGCCCGCGGCTGCGTCGATCACGTGGACGAGCAGCCGCGCCCTTTCGAGGTGCGCGAGGAACTCGTGCCCGAGCCCGACGCCCTCGCTCGCGCCCTCGATCAGCCCGGGGACGTCGGCTACCACGAGCTGCCGCTCATCCGAGTCGACGGTGCCGAGCACGGGCTGGAGCGTCGTGAACGGGTAGTCGGCGACCTTCGGCCGTGCGTTCGAGATGCGTGCGAGCAACGACGACTTGCCCGCGTTCGGAAGCCCGACCAGCGCTGCGTCGGCGAGCAGCTTCAGCTGCAGCTCGTAGTCCGCTTCCTCGCCGGGGACCCCGGTCTCGGCGAAGCGCGGCGTCTGCCGCGTCGCCGTCGCGAAGCGGCGGTTGCCCCGGCCGCCCTCCCCGCCCCGGCCGAGCACGGCCCGCGCGCCGGGCGACGCGAGGTCGGCGACCAGCTGTTCCTCGTCGTCGAAGACCTGCGTCCCCACAGGCACGCGCAGCTCGACGTCGTCACCGGAGGCCCCGTGCCGTCCGCTCCCGCCCCCGGCACCGCCCTTGCCCGCCTTGAACCACTGCTGCGCCCGAAACGACGAAAGGTCGCGCAGGTCGGCGTCGGCGATCAGCACGACGTCGCCGCCTGGCCCGCCGTCGCCGCCGTCCGGCCCGCCCTTCGGTACGTGCTTCTCGCGACGGAAGCTGAGCGCTCCGTCGCCGCCTCGCCCGGCCTGCACGTGAATGCGGGCCCGGTCGTGGAACATGCCTCAGTCCGTGACGGAGATGAAGCGCCGCTCGCCGGTGGTCCGGAACTGGACCGTGCCGTCGCGCTTGGCGAAGATCGTGTCGTCGCGGCCGATGCCCGTGCCCGGGCCGGGGCGGAAGCGCGTGCCGCGCTGGCGGACGATGATCGTCCCCGCCGTGATGCCCTGGCCGTCGAAGACCTTGACGCCAAGCATCTTCGGGTTCGAGTCGCGGCCGTTCCGCGACGAGCCGAGTCCCTTCTTGTGAGCCATCTCTACCCGTCCTTCCTTGCTTCCAGCGCGGCGATCGCGCCCTTCCGGTTCGCGTGCGCGCCCTCGTACTCCAGCGCGGCCTCGATCTCCTCGGCCGACCAGTCGCCGACGCTCTTGTTGATATCGGCAATCGTCATGTCGGCGTAGCCGGCGGGCAGCTTCGCGGCGGCGGCCTCCGCCTCCTGCTTCGGCGCCTCGGCCTTCGCGGGAGCGTCCTTCTTGGCGGGCGCCTCCTTCTTCGCGGGCGCGCTCCGCTTCGCCGCTCCGCCGATCGACTCGATCTCGATCTGCGAGAGCTTGGCGCGGAAGCCTGTCTTGCGGCGGTAGCCGCTCTTCGGCTTGTACTTGCCGATCGTGACCTTGTCGCCCAGCGCCGAGCCGACGACGCGCACCGTCACCTGCGCCTTGGGCGCAAGCTCAAACGTGCCGTCGCCGCCGAGCATCAGCACGTCGGGGTGAAAGGTCTTGCCCTCCTCCGTCGGCAGGCGGTCGACGAGCAGGCGCTCGCCTTCCTGCACGCGGTACTGCTTCCCGCCGAGTGAGATGATTGCGTAGGGCATGGCGTCAAAACGCGGGCGTGTGCCCGCGAAACGGGAAGTGTAGCCGTGACGGACGCCTCTCGGCAAAAACCGGGACTGCGCGAGGTGTACGTTGTCTGGCTGCTCTTCGCGCTCGCCGCGGTCGCGGTCTTCGTGACCTACTGGCGTCTTCCGCCGAGTGAGCTCTGGAAGGTGACGCACTCCGGCCTGGCCGGTGGCGCCGGCCGTGCTTTCGTCTTTTTGAGTTATTCGGCAGCGCTGGCCGCGATCGCGGTGGTGGCGATCGTCGTCGACCGGCTTCAGGACCGGCGCGCCGTGCTGCTCGGGATCGCCTCGGTCGTGCTGTGCGCGACGGTCGCGATTCCCGGGGTACAGACGCCGAACGACCTCGACGCGAAGTGGGCGAACCTCCCGGCGGTGCTCGGGGTGGCAATCGCCGCCTCGCTGACAGCCTGGGCAGCCGCGAGAGGGAGGGCCGAGGACGTTCACACGACGAAAGCCGGTGACCTCGCGCGCCTGGGGACGACTCTCGTCGTGTTGTTCTTCGCGACGCCGTACATCGCCGCCGAGCTCGGCTTCTTCCTGAATGGCGTGCCGCTGCTCGGCTGGATCTTCCAGACGGGCCAGCTCCGGCCCGAGCCGGGCGGCGGCGCCGTCCACGCAGCCGTTCACCACGGTCACCACCACGGGCTCGACGGCTTCTTGCTCGTCGTCACGGCGCTGCTGCTGTCGCGCCTTCTCGGCGGGATTCGGCGGCACGGGCTCCGTGCCGTGACGGCGGCGTACCTCTCGCTGATGCTCGTCTACGGGCTGGCGAACATGGCCAACGACCTGTGGACCGAGCAGGTCGTGAAGCGGGACTGGACGAGCTGGCAGATCCCCGACGTGCTGTCCCCGTCGCTCTCGGCGGCGTGGGCGCTGATCGT
>JBEVNN010000128.1:0-4685 GCA_040508095.1 Gaiellaceae bacterium | reverse complement strand
ACGATCGTGATCATCACGTTATGGCAGTGGCGGCAGCGGATCACGACGCCCGGGCAGTCGACGTAGACGTCGAGCCGCGCGACTTCCTCGCGCGCGCCGCAGCCGCCGCACATACACGGCGCCGCCGTCAGGTCGACGCCGAAGAGCTCGAGCAGCAGCCCGCCTGCCGCGTTCCCGTCCAGCACGCGTTCCTCCACGGTCATCCGGTCGCTCCGAAGCGCTCGGTCCGGATCGAGCGAGGGTCGTAGCCGAGCCGCACGAGGCCGTCGGCGGCCGCGTCCACGAACCGGGTCGAGCCGCAGACGTACACGCGCGGCTCGTCGGCCGCCGGGAAGGCGACCTCCCGCAGCAGCTCGTCGTCGATGCGGCGTGAATAGCCGCTCCAGCCCGGCGGCTGCTGGCGCGTCAGCGTGTGCACAACCTCGATCCCGAGTGTCTCGAGCTCGTCGCGGTAGATCACGTCGTCCCAGGTGCGCGACGAATACAGCAGTCGCATCGGCGCGGTCGAGCCGACCTGGGCCCGGCGCCGCGCCATCGCCATCAGCGGCACGACGCCCGACCCGCCGGCGACGAGCAGCACCGGCTCGGGCTCGTCGCCCTCCCAGACGAAGTAGCCGCCGATCGGGCCTCGCAACTCGAACACGTCGCCCTCTGCGACGTCGTCGACCAGGTACGGCGAGACCTCGCCGTCCTCGAGCCGCTCGACGGTGATCGCGAGCGGATCGCCTGGTGCCGACGCGATCGAGTACGAGCGCTCAGCCTGGTACCCGTCCTCGGCGGTCAGCCGCACGTCGAGGTGCTGGCCGGCGCGGTGGCCGCCCCAGCCGGCGACGTCGAGCGTAAGCGTGTGCACGCGCGGGGTCTCCTCATTCGTCGCGGCCACCGTCGCCGCGAGCCATGTCAGTCGCCCCAGTACCGCTGTTCCCGCCACGGGTCTCCGTACAGGTGATACCCGTTCTGCTCCCAGAAGCCGGGCTCGTCCTCGTCGAGCAGCTGGAGGCCGCGCACCCACTTCGCGCTCTTCCAGAAATAGAGATGCGGCACGAGCAGGCGCGCCGGCCCGCCGTGCTCCGGCTCGAGCGGCTCGCCGCCATACCGGTAAGCGACCCAGGCTTTGCCGTCCGTGAGGTCCTCGATCGGAAGGTTCGTCGTGTAGCCCCCGTCCGAGTAGGCGAGCGCGTACTCCTTGTCGTGCTCCACCGCGTCCAGCAGCGTGTCGACCGAGACGCCCTCCCAGGCCGTGTCGAGCTTCGACCACTTCGTGACGCAGTGGATGTCGACAGTGACCTCCTCGCGAGGCAGCGCCTGGAGCTCCTCCCACGACCAGCGCACCGGCTCGGCGCCGCCCTCGATCGTGAACGTCCACTCCTCGAGCGAGGTGTGCGGCGTCGGACCTGCCGACAGCACCGGGAAGTCGTCGGTCAGGTACTGCCCGGGCGGGACACGGTCGGGTGGGCCGTCCTGGCGCCGCCCTCGAAACCCCCGCGAGATGATCGGCATCCCGCGAGGTTACGCTCAACGGCGCGGTACTGCGAGCAGCGTCGGCACCGTTCGGCCGCCCGGTGCCGGCTTCAGCACCGTCACATAGGCCGTCGTCGGCGAGAGCGCGGTCGTCCAGAGCATCTTCGCCGTCGGCCGTGGGCGGAACGGGCACGGCAGGTGCTCCCCCTGGCGCGTGTGGTGGCGCTCGTGACCCGCGTCCTGTCCCGCGAGCGGACCGATCTGGTAGAGCACGCGGTCGCGCTTGCCGCGCGCACGGCCGAGCACGAGCTGCTGCGAGCAACGTGTGGAGCGGACGTAGAGGAGCTGGCCGTCGAGCAGCGACGGGTTGAGGAGCTGGTCGTCACGTGAGTAGCGGAACAGCAGCCGTCGTCCGGAGACCACGTTGACGGCTGTGATCCAGCTCGCGTCGCGGCTCGCCCGGTGGAAGACGACGAGGTCGACGCCGAGCGCCGGCCGCCCGAGCGTGGCCGGCCGGGTGACCTTCACGACCGTCGTCCCCGGGCCGGTCTCACTCACCGGCCGGACGTGGATCTCAGTCGGCGTGCGGTAGGCCAGCCAGCTCCGGGAGAGGGCGAACTTCTGGACTCCCGGGATCGACTCCTCGAGCACCGGCGCGAGCGTCGTACGGTCGGCCACTGTGACCAGTGGGCCCTTGTGCCAGACGATGAACGTCGCTCCGATGGCGGGGCTGTCGCCGGGAAGCGGCGCCGTCACTCCTTCGCGGCGCAGGAAACCGCCGACACCCGGCTGCTGCCACGCGAGCTCGGTGCCGATCACGCTCGGGTCGCCGCCGGGGGATGCGACCGTCACGGCCGCTTCGACCCGCCCCGCGACGAGCGCGCACAGCAGCGAGGCCGCCGCCAGCACGCGCAGGAGGCGCAGGCCGTGCGGCCGCTCGGCGAGCACCGTCTCGCCCCCGCGCGCCGCGAGCACCAGCACGGGCAACGCCCGTCCGGCGGCGAACCCCGCGGCGATCGCGAGCGCGGCGCCGAGGCTGCCGAGGGCGAGGCACAGCACCGGGAGCGCCCAGGCTGCGGTCGCCGGGACGTAGGTCGTCAGGCCGGTGCCGAGCAGCAGGCCGTAGAGGAAGAGCGCCCGCCCGAGCGGCATCGTCCGCCGCCACGGCTCCGGCACCTGCAGGTGGATCTGCGGCCGCACGCGCAGCCCGAGCGCGTCGCTCACGACCGCCGCCGCGCCGATCGCGACGGCGACGACCAGCACGAGGCGCCCGCCGACGACGGCGCCGACGGCGGCCAGCGCCGTGAAGACGGCTGCGGAGCCGAGCGCGAGTCCCGCCGCGAACGCCGCTCCTGCTCTCCCGCGCTGGCGTGCGGCACTCACGGTGCCGACCATGGACAGGCTTCAGGGCGACCAGGCGCCGGCCAGCCCGACCAGCAGCCCGGTGAGTGCGAGCGCCGCGGTCAGCACTTGATCTTCGTGTCGTAGTACATGACGCAGAAGACCTTCCGGCCGCGGTAGCAGTAGCCGGTCAGCGCGGCGTCGCCGTTGATCCGGTTGCGCACGTAGCCGCAGCAATCGACGAGCTTGCGGATACGGCCGCCGCAGCAGCGGTACCACGCGCCGTCGATCTGCGGACGGAAGTCGAACTCACGGCCTGCGCGCGTGCAGACACGGGTGCGCGGCGCGGGCGGCAGCGGGTTGCCGTCCGGGTCGCGCAGCAGCGCACCCTTCGCGTCGACCGGGCGGCCGAGCTTGTCGACGGGGCGGCCGAGGTCGTCCACCGGCTTGCCGTCGGCGGCCCGGAGCGGAAAGCCCTTCGCGTCGATCCGCGGCAGCCCGACGGGATGGGGGCACGAGCCGGTCGTGTAGATGTGGCCGCAGAAGTGGAAGGCCTCGGCCTTCTGGGCCCGCATCGCCTCCAGCACGAAGCCTCCGCCGGCGACGCCGATCAGCAGCCGCCCGGTGCGCGCGAGGAACCCGCGCCGCGAGCTCGCGCCGGCGATGTTGTCGCTAAGCCCCGACTGGCCTTGTCGCATGCGCTAGGAGGCTCTCGAGCTGGTAGAGGGAGTTGAACGTCCCCTTGGCGAGCACCTCGCCGTCCGGGGCGAGCACCACCGCGTACGGGCTGCCCGGGACGGCGAGCGCGGCCCACGCGTCGGCATCGGCTTCCTCGTCGAAGAGCTGGAGCTCGACTCCCGGGTCGTTCGCGAGCAGCCGCAGCGACGGCTCGAGCGCGGCGCACAGCGAGCAGTTCGGCGAGGTGAACGCTGCAACGGAGAGCGGAGCTTGGCCCTCGAAGCGGCCGATCAGGCCGACACGGCCGCCGAGCTCCGGGCCCTCGTGGTCGATCGAGAGCGCAGCCTGCGGGGCGACCGCCAGGCGCAGCTCGCCGAGCTCGCGCGCCAGTGCGAGCAGCGCGACGGCGAGCGCCGCAACTCCGACCAGCGCGACCGCGAGGCCGATCCCGAGCCACGCCTCCGTCGACGGCTTGGTGTCGGGGAGGAGCGGCAGGGCGAGAAAGGCCGTCGCCAGCAGCGCGGTTCGCGCCACGGTGCTCCAGCCGAGGCGAGAGCGGCCGCCGAAGCAGCCGCAGGGCGCGCCAATGCGGCCCCGCGCGATCGCGACGACCTGCGCGAGCGCGAACGCGAACATCAGCGCGGCGGCGGCGAACGCCGCGTCAACGTCGACCGCGACGGCAATCGCGAGCCCCGCCTCGGCCGCGATCGCCGCACCCCAGGCGACGGCGCGGAGTCGCGCGCTTTCCAGGCCGTACACGCGGAGCGCGTCACGCGCCGAGGCGCCGGCGCGCGCCTTCCCGGCCGCAGCCACGAGCAGCACGGCCGAGAGGACGAACCGGAGGAGACCCACGAGCGTCAAGCGAGGCGTGAGGATACGCGCTGATGCGGCTGTCCGCCCTGCTCGCCGTCGCCGCGGTTGCGGCCGCGGCGCATCTCGTCGGCCACTCGGTTCAAGGCCGCCGGATCGTCGCCTACGAGGTCGGCGATCCCGCCGCCGCGCGCAAGGTTCTCGTCGTCGGCTGCCTCCACGGGAACGAGTGCGCCGGGATCGCCGTTGTGAACCGGCTGCGGCGCCTCGGGCCGCTCGAGGGCGTCGACCTCTGGCTCGTCCCGGACGCAAATCCCGACGGGCACGCCGCGGGGACGCGCGGCAACGCGCGCGGAGTCGACCTGAACCGCAACTTCCCCTGGCGCTGGCGGCCG
>JBEVNN010000110.1:0-10346 GCA_040508095.1 Gaiellaceae bacterium | reverse complement strand
GGTAGCCTCTACTCGACCGGATCGAAAAGGAGGGCCCTGCGATGGCCACGACAACCACCACGATGCCGACGTTGTCCGACGAGCAGGTCGCCGAGCTGCTGCACCTTGCCGGGGAGTCCGACAGCGTCGAGCTGAAGCTGACTGTGCCCGAGCTCCACCACCGCTCGACCGCCCAGGCGCTCGGCCTTGACCCCCTGCAAGGACAGATCCGCCAAGTCGTCTTCTTCGACACGCCCAAGCTCGCACTGGACAAGCAGGGCCTGGTCGTGCGCGCGCGGCGAATCCAGGGGAAGGGCGACGACTCGGTGGTGAAGCTGCGGCCAGTGGTGCCGCACGAGCTTCCCGGCCCACTGCGGAGCTCCCCCGGCTTTCGGGTCGAAGTGGACGCCATGCCGGGAGGATTCGTCTGCTCGGGCGCCTTGAAGCGGACGCTCGACGCGGAGGCCGTCAAGAGAGTGCTCGCGGGCAAGCGTCCCCTCCGCAAGCTCTTCTCCAAGGAGCAACGAGCCCTGTTCGCCGAGCACGCCCCGGAGGGGCTCGAGCTCGAGGACCTCGCGGTGCTCGGCCCGATCCACGTGCTCAAGCTCCGGTTCACGCCACAAGAGCTTGGACGCCGCTTCGCCGCGGAGATGTGGTTCTACCCGGACGGGTCGCGCGTGCTCGAGCTCTCGACCCGCTGCGACACCAGCGAGGCGTTCCAGGTCGCGGCGGAGTCGCGCGCCTTCCTCGCCACGAACGGCGTCGACCTCTCGGGCGAGCAGGAGACGAAGACGCGGAAGGCGCTCGGCTACTTCGCAAGGAATCGCGCGGCCGCACAGGAGTGAGCAAGGAGGTCGTTGCCCGATGGGAGTGGCGCACCTTCGGCCACGACTTCGGAGACGGCGAGCGGTGGTTCGCGGCGCGGGAGGCCGAGCGCGCCGAGGAGAGCGACGAGACGTACGTTCTCTCACGCGAAAGCGACGCCTCGGTCAAGGTCCGCGGCGGGCGGCTGGACGTGAAGCGCCGCGAGCGGGTCGACGACGACGGGCTCGAGCAATGGCGGCCCGTGCTGAAGGCTTCGTTCCCGCTCTCGGCGGCCGATGTCGGCACGGCGCTGGAGACACTCGGCGTGGACGCGCCGCTCCCGGAGGGCGAATACGCGCAGGGGCGGCTCATGGACGAAGTAGTCGCGCGGAGCGCTGACTTGCTCGCGCTGGACGTGCATAAGCGCCGCGAGCACTACACCGTCGGCGGAGCGATGGCCGAGCTGTCCGAGGTTCGCACCGAGCACGGCTCGAGGCGGACGATCGCCGTCGAGTCGGAGGATCCCGCGAAGGTCGTCGCGGCGGTCCGCGAGCTCGGCCTCAGCTCGCGGCGCAACGTCAACATGCCCAGCGGTCTCAAGGCGCTGGCCGGGTTCGGCGGGCGGCGCTTCGCGGTGATCGACGTCGGTACGAATTCGGTCAAGCTCTTCGTCGCCGACCGCGGCGCGGACGGCGAGTGGACGACCGTGGTTGATCGCTCCGAGATCACCAGGCTCGGCGAAGGCCTCGCCGAGACCGGTCGGCTGAACGACGAGGCGGCTGCACGCACGCTGGAGGTGATCACGGCCATGGCCGACGAGGCACGGCGGCTCGGCGCGGAGTCGATCGCCGCGGTCGGCACCGCGGGCCTGCGGATCGCCGCGGACAGCGATCAGTTTGCTGCCGCCGTTCGCGAGCACACCGCGCTCGAGCCCGAGGTCATCTCCGGCGAGGAGGAGAGCCGGCTTGCGTACCTGGCGGCCGAGGCGAGCGTCGGGGTCGGCGACGAGTCGATCGTCGTCTTCGACACCGGCGGCGGCAGCTCGCAGTTCACGTTCGGCCACGGCGACCATGTCGAGGAGCGCTTCAGCGTCGACGTTGGTGCCGTCCGCTTCACCGAGCGCTTCGGCCTCGACAACGAGGTCGACGAAGAGACGCTGGCAGACGCGCGGAAGGCGATCGCCGCGGATCTTGCGCGGCTCGACGGCCGGCCGGCTCCCGACGCGGTGATCGGGATCGGCGGCGCCGTCACCAACCTCGTCGCGGTCAAGCTCGAGCTCGCTGACTACGACCCCGGCGCGGTCCGCGGCGCGGTGCTGGAAGCGGAAGAGGTCGAGCGGCAGATCGAGCTCTACCGGACGCGGTCCGCTGAGCAGCGCCGCGAGATCGTCGGCCTGCAGCCGAAGCGCGCCGAGGTGATCCTGGCCGGAGCCTGCATCGTCCGGACCGTGCTGGACAAGCTCGGCCGCGACTCGCTGACCGCGAGCGACCGCGGTCTCCGGCACGGCCTCATGCTCGAGCGCTTTTCCAGTTAGGTACCCGCAGGACCCCACGCCGGCTCTACGTAACCCTGCAGCAGAACCCGAGGCCGACCGCCGTGGCTCGGAACGCTCGAGACGCAAACGGCTGAGCCGCAGACTCCCCAGAAGGCGATCTGACCGCCAGCCGGTGACCAGCTGGGCACCCCCTGCGACGACGGGTTGTAGGGCAGTCGGGTTAGCACCTGACGGTGTGCACCTCGAGCGTTCACGACCTCGATCAGTCGGCCCGCTCGACCGGAGCGATGGTCGATACGCACGAACGCGATTCGCTTCCCGTCACGAGACCACGCCGGGAAGGTCAGCTCGTCATCGTGCCGACCCGTGCGCGGCCTGACCAGAACCCGGAAGCCGCTGCCGTCAGCTCGAACCGCCGCCAGCCGCCCCCACGGATGTGGGCTCCGGCCTGTCCAGCCGAAGACGATCGTGCGGCCGTCGGGAGACCACGCCGGGTGCATGCCTTCGGTCGCCCCGCGGCCGGCGCGGAGACGGCGCAAGTGAGTTCCGTCGGCGTTGATGATCCACAAGCTCCTGCTGGTGTGACCTGGAACGCCTCCCCCGAATGCAATCTGACGGTCGCCTGGGCCCCAGCTGACTCCCGAACAGTCGGTGTTGACCTGACCAACGCGATGGAGGTCCGTGCCGTCGCTGTTCATCACGAACAGCGGGCAGATGTACGGCTCCCCGACCATCGGTCGGACAAAGGCGATCCGGCGTCCGTTGCGCGACCATGCCGGAGCGCGGCCGTTGCTCGTCAGCTGCTCGAGGTGGCCGTCTGGATAGCGTCGGATTATCCCGCCGTCCCTGACTGCGGCGATCGAACCGCGCGGCTCTGTGGTCGGCGCCGCGTCCGGGGATTTCCAAGCTGCGCCAACCACGGCGGAGAGTGCGACAAGGCCGGCGAGGCCAAGCTGGGTCTTCGTTGCACCTGCCACTACAGCAAGTAAGACGCCAGATCCTCAGAAGATGTTTGCCGCTGCCTCACGGAAGGCGGCGTTTCGCCGCATTACAGGATTCTCGGCGTCGGCGGGTAGCCCGCGGCTCAGGGCGCACCAACCGTAAGCCGGAGTCCACGGTCGGCGCGTTCGACGTCGAGGCCGATCAGGTGCCAGCCGGCGCTGCCGACGCGAAAGCTCACTGGGCCCGCGACGCGTTGTGTCCGCGCCAGGCGCCCATCGACCGTGATCGTCGCTGCTACGGGTTCGCGCGTGGTCAACCGGAGCGCGACCGGCCCCCGGGCCCAGAGCGCGGCGTGGCGGTAGCGGGGCGAGCGGCCGTTCCACCCCTCGCAGAAGACGACGTTCGTCGTCGGCTCGGCGACCGGCGAGGTGCCGCCTGTGCGGCCGCGCTCGAGCATCGTGATCGCGCCGTCGCGGGCGAGCTGGCCGAAGCCGTGGCCCCGCAGCTCGCGCCACGCGAACCAGCCCCTTTCCCCGGCGAGGCCGTGGTGGAAGGCGACGTAGCGGACGCCGAGGCGGCGCAGCAGCGCGTCGTCGTCCGGGCGCCAGTCGCCGCAGTTCAGCCCGGAGAGGCGGAGCGACAGGCGCGCCGCCCGCCTCGGCGCGATCGTCGAGTAGCCGCCAGGCCGCTCGCGCTGCGCGACCTGGTCGTACCAGAGGTAGATGCTCCCGAGGTGCACGGACGGGTCGAGCACCGGCACCTCGAGCAACCGCCCACGCGGCGCGTCGCGCAGCGCCTGGTAGGCGCCGTTGTCACGGTCCGCGGCCGCCGCCTGGTAGACCCATACGCGCAGGTCGACCGCGAGCGCCAGCACGGCGAGCAAGTAACAGACTGTTACTAGCTTCGGGAACGCGCGCGCGATCCAGGCGACGGCGAAGGCGACGAGCGCGCCGATGGCGAGGCAGGCGACAGGCATCTGCCGCTCCGGCACGCGCGGGTAGCGCAACGGCGGGAAGTGGTGCCAGATCGGCTCGTAGAGCGGGAAGTGCGTCCCGAGTGCGAGCAGCATCGGCACGACGGCGCCCACCGCGAGGGCGGCCGCGAGCCCGTAGCGCCGCGCCACCACCAGCGCGACGAGGCCCGCGAGCGCGAGCAACGGCGCGAGCCAGCCGAGGAAGACGAAGCTCTCCAGCCCGTGCCGGGGGTGGCGGGTGACGAAGTCGAGCCCGGTCGCCGAGTAGTGGGCGACCTCGCGCAGCGAGCGGCCGCCGGCGCCGATGCCAGTCGCCGAGAAGTGGCCGACGACCAGCGCCGCAACTACGGCGGGAACGGCCGCGGCCACGGCGGCGATGCGGCCGCCGCGGAGAAGCGCGTAGAGCACGAAGAACGGGACCGCGCCGAGTGCGAGGTGGACGTCGGAGAACGGGATCGACGCGAGCGCGGCCGCAGCCCCGGCGAGCCACCAGCGCGACCCGTGTCGCGAGCGCTCGAAGGCCCAGAGCGACAGCGGGAGCAGCACGGAGATCGGCCCGCGCAGGTGCCCGGCGCTCTGCGCGACGCGGTACGGCTCGAGCGCGAACACGAGCCCGCCGACGAGCGCCGCGCCGACCGGCAGCCGGAGCTCCCGCAGCCACAGGTAGGCGAACGAGCCCGCGGCGAGGTAGGTCAACAGCACGAAGAGGTTCCAGCCGAGCACCGGCCCGAACAGCGCCGCCAGCGGCCAGAACGGCAGCCCGAAAGGCCAGCCGCCGAAGTTCCAGCGCGGCGGGCTCTCCGGCCGGAACGTGTACGGGTCGCGCCAGGGCGCCGCGCCGCGCGAGAGCTGATGGCCGACGAGCCACAGGTGGTACTCGGCCTGCAGGTGGTCGCCCGCGGCCGCCTCGCCCGGAACCGGCGTCCCCCGCGCGAGGAAGCGCGAGCCGGCGTCCCCCAGCCGTGGAGCCGTCGCCAGCAGCCCGGCGCCGAGGTAGACCGCGACGAGGAGCGCTACAAGGCCCGGGCGGCCGAGAGCAGCTCGTCGAAGTCCGGCACCTCTGCCGCCTCGTACCGCCATGCGCCGCGGACCGTACCGCTCCGGTCGATGAGGAACGCCGTCCGCTCGGCCACGTCCTTGAAGCCGCGGAAGTCGTGGGCGACCCCGAATGCACGCACGGCGTCGGCGTTCCAGTCCGAGAGCAGCGGAAAGTTCAGGTCGAGGGCCTGCATCCAGGAGATGTGCGTCCAGGGCGAGTCGCGCGAGATGCCCATCGCCTGCACGCCCGCCTCCTCGAACTCCGCGCTCCTGTCACGCAGGAGCTCCATCTCCGACGTTCAGGTCGCGGACCAATCGAAGAGGTAGAAGAGGAGCAACAGCGGCTTCTCGGCCGCGAGCCCGCGGATCGACGCGTGCTCGCGGGGCCCGTTCCAGACCTGGACGTCCGGGACCTGCTCGCCGACGTTCAGCACGGGGGGAGCCTAAACCGTCTACGGATCGGTGGGTCAGCCGTGAGGGAAGAGACGCTCCTGCGCGGCGTTGAAGTGGGCGGGGTCGCGGTCGATCCGTGCGCCCGGGTGCTGGGCCTCGAGGCTGAGCAGGTCGCTGTTCGCGTCAGAGTCGAGCGTCTCGTACGTGCGGAAGCGCAGCGCCGTGCCGCCGTCTGTGCCTCTGGTGTCGAGCTCGACCGGCCTGTAGGTCTCCGGATCGACGTAGAAGGTCGTGTGCCCGTCGGCCGAGGCGATCTCGATCGTGTCCTGCCCGTCGATCGCCCGGTGGCCGACGACGCGGGCCTCGCCCGACCGCAGGAGCGCCAAGATCTGACGGCGGAAGTCCCCCGAGCCGGGGTCGGCCGTCGAGGAGTCGTCGCTCGCGGGCGGCGGCTTCGGCACGCTCGAGGCAGGGATGACCGTCAGGGAGATCTTCTTGCTCTTGAGGCCGACCTTGAACGCGATCACCTGGGTGCCGTCCTTGAGCCCTTTCGCCTGCTTCGTGGTGATGACGGCCGTTTCGACGTGGGCGCCCTTCGCCTGGGCTGGCCGCCCCGGCACGCGGAGGATGGCCGTTCCCGGCCTCGGCCCCGCCTCGATGTCGTAGGAGTTCAGCTCGGCCGGCGTCGCCGTGGACTCCGGTGCGGAGACGTAGATCGTGTTGCGGGCGGAGTCGTAGACCTCTTCGCGGCCGTTCGCGGTCGCCGTCTCGACGACCGACCCGTCCGGCGCGGTCTCGATCTGCCGGCCGTCGTGGGGCGGGCCCTGCTGCTGCCAGCTCTCGTCGCGCCACGTGATCGTGCTCCCGTCCCCGTTGTCCTGGTAGCCGTGCATGTCGACGTGCAGGATCGTGCCGGGGGAGGGGGCGACCGCCGCCGCGGCGCGGTCGACCACCGAGGCGCCTGCGCCGTCCCGGGAGATGAGGCTGAGCGCTCCGAGCGCGGCGGCAACGGCGACGGCTGCGGCGAGGGCCCAGCGCAGCACGAGCCCACGTCGCCTTCGAGACCCGGAGCGGCCGAGATCGCGGCGGACAGCGTCCTCGAGCGCGTCGCGGTAGTCGATCAGCGAGGTGGGAAGGGTGCCGTTCACAGGTCCTCCTTCGGGACGGAGAGCGCGAGGCGCCGAAGGGCGCGGGACACGCGCAGTCGTGCGGCGGCCGGGCGGATCGCCAGGCGCTTCGCAACCTGCGCGTAGGGAAGCTCGTCGAGAACGCGCAGCTCGAGGGCGCTGCGCTCGTGCTCTGGCAGCGAGCCGAGGCACCGTTCGAGCGCGAGCCGAGGCGAGAGCCGCTCCTCGACCACGGTGTACCCGTCGTCGGCGGCCAGGTCGAGCGGGAGGCCAAGCCGTTCGCGCGCGCGGGTTTCGACTCGATCGCGGCGGACGGTGTCCGCGAGCACGTTGGCGGCGATTCCCAGTAGCCAGGGCAGCGCCGAGCCGCCGCGTTCGTCCCGGAAGCGGCCTCGCACGAGCCACGCGCGGGCGAAGGTCTCTGCCGTCAGGTCGCTCGCCGCCCAGTCGAGCCGTCGCCGAAACCAGCGGTACACCGTCTCGACATGGCGTGCATAGAGCTCGCCGAAAGCGGACGGGTCCGTTGCGGCCCCGCGAACGAGCGAGGCATCGGTTCTGCCCTCGCGCCGGCTGTCCGTGAGCTCGCGGGTCACTACCACCTCATCGCACGCCCGCCCTCGAATGAATCCGCGCTCGGCGGCTCGCTAGGCGCAACACCAGTCTTCGACCCGCGCGCGGCGACCGAACTGCTGGGCGATCCGCGCGACCGCGACGATCTTTCGCCGCCTGGTGCGGACGAAGACCCACTGGTTCGCGGTCGGCCACGTGACGAGCACCCAGCGCCCGTCCGGCGAGGGCGCAAGCTGGCGGAAGACACCGGTGCCGCTGAAGAGCACGGGACCGCCACCGAGCCAGAAGACGTTGCTGCTGATGCCGGCGACTCGAATCGCCGCCACGTGGCCTCGGCGGCCGGCGAACGCGGCGTCGGTGTCGAGGGTCGCATCGGAGGGGTCGTCCTGCTCCACCACCTTGCCGTCGCGGTAGACGCGCGTGGCGTGAGGCGCGAAGACGAGCAGCCGCTCGCCGTCGCGCGACCAGGCGACCTTGCGAACGGGCTCCGGGATCGGGGGTGTCCGCAGCAGCACTTTGCCGCGGTCCGTCTCGTACACGACAGCCGAGCGGCCGTCCGCGTACGCCAGCACGCGTTGTGGGCCGGGCCGCCAGGCGGGAGCGACGGCCGATGTACGGGCGACGACGCGGTCGCCGGTGCCGTCGCCGGCGACGATCCGCAGGCCGCCCCCGGACAGGTACGCGATGCGTGTGTCGGTCCTGGTTCCGGTCCACGCCGGGAAGCGGGGAGCCGGCCGCGCCAGGGTCCAGCGCACCGCGCCCTTGTGGTCGAGCGCAACGAGCTGGTTTGCCCGCGTCGCCGCGACGAACAGGCCGTGCGGCGAGAACGTGGCGTCGCGGTAGCGGCCGAGCCGGCGCTTCGAGCCGTCGGGCCGCACGAGCCAGAGCCCGCTGCGGCTGGAGACGAGCAGCTGCCCGCGGGTGGGCAGGGAGAAAAGCCCCGGCTCGGCGGTCTCGATCCCCACCGCCTTGCGGAACGAGTGGACGACCGATCGGCCCGGCGGGCTCAGCGCAGCGGCTACGACGGCGGCAACGATGGCAACCGCGACGAGCGGCTGCCACTGGCGGCGCGGCCAGGTGACCGGCTCCCGCTCCGCGTAGGCGGCGCTCACAACAGCCCAGGCGCGCTCCTCGGCCTCGTGCTCTTCGGGCGCCACGAACCTCACTGCAGCCGCTCCTCGAGCGCGTCGAGCCCGCGGCGCAGGCGCGAGTTCACCGTTCCGCGCGGCAGCTCGAGCAACTCGGCGATCTCGCCGGGTGTGTAGTCGAGCAGGTATCGCAACACGATCACCGCCCGGTGCTCCGGCGAGAGGCGGCCCAGCTCGCGCAGCAGCTCGTCGTCGCGCTCCGGCCGCTCAGGCGCCGCGGCGTCCACCGCTTCTCCCTCCGGCCGCAGCGAGCGAGCGCGAGCCCAGTCGATCGCGCGGTTGACGACGATCCGGTGCAGCCACGGCCCGAACGGCCGGCGGCGTTCGAAGCGGTCCAGCGCCCGGACCGCGGCCAGGAACGCCTCCTGGGCGATGTCCTCGGCCGCGGCCGCGTCGCGGACGACCAGGTAGGCCGCACGGTAGGCCGGGCCCCAGTGCGCGCGGAAGAGCGCCTCGAAATCAGAGGCTGACCCGGCCTGGGCCCGCCGCACCCAGGCCCGCTCGTCGCGGCCGGAGCCCGCCATGGCGTGCCGACTATACGAGCGTGCTTGTGCAGGAGGTCCATCGCCGCAGATACGGATCCCGGTCGCCCGGAGGTCCAGTCGACACGCGTACGTTCGAAGTGCGGCGCAAGGCCGCTTTCGCGACAAGGCCCGGCGGGCAGGACGCGCGAGCGGGGAGGTGCGCATGAGATGGATTCCTCTCGCGGCGGTCGCTGCCGCCGCGTTTACGTTCCTGATCACGCTCGGTGGAACCGCTGCGGCGGCTCCGAGCTCCCAGGGGTCGGGCTGCATAGCCCACCACCCCAACTACATCGAGGGCGTCTTCGAGGTCGGCTACGCAGCCGGCTGTAGCGGCCACGACGAGCCAGAGCTCGACCCGGTCTCGAGCGCGCCGGGATCGGCGCGCGACCTCACGTAGACGATCGTGCTCGGCTCCGACGGGCTGTTCCCGGTTGCTGCGACCGGACCGACGTTCTGGGTCGGCGGCACCGTCACCGACCCGACGAGCCTCTTCGGCCAGGCGTTCTACGAGCTGCAGTTCTACCCGGACTCGATCGTGACGAACTGCAATCCCAACGGTGCGTTCGTGGTCAAGTTCGCGCCGAACACCTACAGCGCGTGCTCGCCCGTCTGGAGCGTTCACCAGACCGGGACGAAGGGTGTGTTCCACGAGCCGGCGGCGTTCAACGCGATGCTCACCGACGGCGGCTCGACGAGCCCGCTGATCATGCACGCGGGGGACACCGTCACGATCCACGCCTACACGACTGCGGCGCGCGACGGTCTCCACCTGACCGTGACCGACCGGACGACCGGCCACGCCGGGACGATCGTGCTCAACTCGAAGTCGGACGGGCCGCTGATGCCCGCCTTCGACACGCAGCAGATCGGCAACGCCCTCAGCTGGGGCCTCGTGAACGACACGCCGAACTCGTTCGTGTGGGAGATCGGGCACACGTCACCGTTCTCCAGCCCAAAGTCCCAGTTCTGCCTGCCGGGCCAGACGTTCTGCGACTCGTACAACGAGGCGTCATGGCTCGGGACGCAGCCGCTGCAGATCAAGGGCGTCAGCTTCGGCGATGGCTCGCAGGCGTCGCAGTGGGCGGTCGTCAGCGACTTCGGCGGCAAGGCCGAGGTGAACCAGTACTGCGGCGCGGCCAACTACGGCAACCCGTTCTGCATCTACCCCTGGTACACGTCGGGGACGACCGGCTTCCACTACGGCGCCGACTTCCCGGACACCGTGAACGACTACGGCAAGGCTGATCAGTTCGCGCAGACGCTGGACTGCGGCGGCCCCTTCGGCCCCGACAGCACGTACTGCGACACCGTGATCCAGCCGTGAGATCAGCCACGTGGGCGCGGCACCGGCCG
>JBEVNN010000095.1:0-6330 GCA_040508095.1 Gaiellaceae bacterium | reverse complement strand
CCTGGCTCGCCGCCTGGTCGACGAGCCGGACGCCGTGCGCGTGGAGGAGATCGAACGCGACGGCGACACGATCCTGCAGCTCCACGTCGCCAAGGACGACGTGGGCAAGGTGATCGGCCGCCAGGGCCGCATCGCCCGCGCGCTGCGCACGGTGGTGCGGGCCTCGTCTGCCCGCCGCAGCGGCCGGACGCTGCTCGAGATCGTCGAGTAGAAGGCGGCGTCGCTTGCGATGCCGACCTCAGGAGGATCGGGCTTCGCT
This sequence comes from Gaiellaceae bacterium, assembly GCA_040508095.1. Classification (GTDB taxonomy): domain Bacteria; phylum Actinomycetota; class Thermoleophilia; order Gaiellales; family Gaiellaceae; genus AC-32. Next base: position 6,071 of record JBEVNN010000095.1, on the reverse strand, counting down.
CGATCCTCCGTCTGAAATGACCGGTCAGGTCCGTCTGCTTTCAGCGGAGACGCTCTAGGCACTTGCATGCGCGTCGCCGCGCTCTACGACATCCACGGGAATCTGCCGGCCCTCGAGGCCGTGCTCGCGGAGGTCGAGCGCGAGGGTTTCGACGCGATCGTGATCGGCGGCGACATCGCGTCGGGCCCGCCGCAGCCGCGCGAGGTCGTCGAGCTCGTCTGCTCGCTGCCGAGCGCGTACTGCATCCGCGGCAATGCCGACCGCCTCTTCGACGAGGAGTTCGCGGGCGATGAAGGGCTTGCCTGGCTGCTGGAGCAGCTCGGTGACGAGCTGGCGCAATGGCTCGCCTCGCTGCCATTCCAGGTCGTCCTCGACGACACGCTGTATGTGCACGCGACGCCGCTCGACGACACGACGATCGTCACCGAGCTGACGACGGACGAGAAGCTCGCCGGCCTGCTGCGCGACGTCGAGCAGTCCCGCGTGGTCGCGGGCCACACGCACATGCAGCTCGAGCGGCGGGTGGGGGAGAAGCTGTTCGTCAACGCCGGCAGCGTCGGCTGGCCCTACGAAGGCGTGCCGGGCGCGTACTGGGCGATCCTCGACGACGGTGTGGAGCTGCGGCACACGGACTACGACCGCGAACGAGCGGCCGAGCTGACGCGCCGCTCCGGCCACCCGCGGGCGGAGGAGATCGCGGCCGAGAACATCCTCACGTCGCACTCGCGTGCCGAGGCCATGGAGGTCTTCGGCGGGTGACCGAGCTGGTCAAGGTCGGCCGAGTGGGTAAGGCGCACGGGCTCGACGGCTCGTTCTTCGTCGAGCACGCGAGCGAGGACGAGGGGCGCTTCGCGAAAGGCGCGACGCTGCACGTCGACGGCGAGCCGGCGGAGATCGTTGTCTCCAAGCGCTCACGCGGTCGGCCGGTGATCAGGCTCGACCGGGAGGCGCCGCGCGGGGCCGAGCTGGCCGTTCCGCGCGAGGAGCTCCCGCCGCCCGGGGAGGACGAGTACTACGAGTTCCAGCTCGTCGGCCTCGGAGTGGAGGAGGAAGGCGGGCGGTCGCTCGGCCGTGTCGCGGCCGTGATCCCCGGACCGGCGAACGACGTGCTCGAGCTCGACTCGGGGTTGCTGCTGCCGCTCGTCGGCGCTTGTGTCCAGCAGGTGGACCTGGACGGGGGCCGAATCCTCATCGCGCGAGGCTTCGCAGAGCCTAGCTACCCTGACTGACCGCCTTTTCCTGTGCAGCTCGACGTCTTCACTCTCCTCCCGCACGCGTTCGCCTGGCTCACCGAGCAGCGGCCCGTCGCGGCCGTGCTCGGCGACGAGCTCGACCTGCGCCTCCTGAACTACCGCGACTACACGCCGCTCACCGGCGGCCAGGTCGACGACGAGCCCTACGGCGGCGGCGCGGGGATGGTGCTGCGGGTGGACGTGATCGCGGCCGCGCTCGACGCCGTCTACGGCGGGACGCCCGACCACCGGGTCATCGCACTTACGCCGCAGGGCCGCCAGCTGACCCAGGCGGTGGTCGAGGAGCTGGCTGCGGAGGAGCGCCTGACGCTGCTGTCGGCGCGGTTCGAGGGCTTCGACGAGCGCGCCCTGATCCAGCTCGCCTCGGACGCGATCTCGATCGGGCCGTATGTCCTCTCGGGCGGGGAGCTGCCGGCGATGGTGATGGTCGACGCGATCGCCCGTCGGCTGCCCGGCGCCCTCGCGCAGGATTCGGGTGCCTACGAGAGCTTCTCCCCCGGGCTCGAGGGCGGCCTCGAGTACCCTCAGTACACGCGTCCGGCAGAGTTCCGAGGCTGGCGGGTGCCGGACGTTCTGCTGTCAGGGGATCACGGGAGAATCGACGAGTGGCGGAAGGAACAAAGCCGACTGAGGACGGGGTCGTGAGCGGGGACGGCTTCGACGACCGGCAGAGCTCGGGCGGCGACTACCGCACCGAGTACCCGCCGCCGTCGTACCCGCCGCTGATCAAGCCGTCCGAGCACGAGAAGGCCAAGAGGCACTCGCGCAACCCGATCGACCGGCTCACCGCAGGGCTGCCGCGCCCGTGGCGGATCGCGATCGACTGGATCGTGACCATCGCCGGCGCGATCGCGATCGTGCTCGCGATCAAGGCGTGGGTGGTCAACCCGTACCGGATCCCGTCCAGCTCGATGGAGCCGACGCTGCACTGCGCGCGACCCGGCCAGGGCTGCGAGGCGAGGCTCTCCGACCGCGTGCTCGCGAACCGCTTCATCTACCACTTCCGCGACCCGCACCGGGGCGAGATCGTCGTCTTCAACACGCCGCAGGCCGCCCAGGAGATGTGCGGTGCGAGCGGCACCTTCGTGAAGCGGCTGATCGGCCTGCCCGGCGACACCGTCACCGAGAAGAACGGCGGGAACGTCTACATCAACGGCAAGAAGCTGAACGAGCCCTATATCAAGCCCGACCGCAGGGCACGCGACTCGACGACGGGCACGTGGCGCGTCCCGCAAGGCGAGTACTTCTTCATGGGGGACAACCGCGGGGAGTCGTGCGACTCGCGCCGCTGGGGCTCCGTGCCGCGGAAGAACCTGATCGGCAAGGTCTTCGCGACCTACTGGCCGCCGAACCGCCTCTCGCTGCACTGAGGAACCCGCTCGACAGGCTGACCGCGGGGTTGCCGAGGCCGTGGCGGATCGCGATCGACTGGGTCGTCACCGTCGGGGTCGCGGTGGCGATCGTGTTCGCGATCAAGGCCTGGGTGGTGAACCCGTACCGCATCCCGTCCGCCTCCATGGAGCCGACGCTGCACTGTGCGCACACGGAGCAGGGCGACGGCTGCGAGGCGAGCTACTCGGACCGGGTGCTCGCGAACCGCTTCATCTACCACTTCCGCGACCCGCACCGGGGCGAGATCGTCGTGTTCAACACGCCCAGGAGGGCGAAGCAGGAGTGCGGGGCCGGTGGCACGTTCGTGAAGCGCCTGATCGGCCTCCCGGGCGACGTCGTCCGCGAGGACGAGAAGGCCTTTCTCTGGATCAACGGCAGGAAGCTGAACGAGCCCTACATCTCGGCGAAGCGGCGCGACGAGGACGTCACCAACCGCGAGGAGCGCTGGACCGTCCCCGAGGGCGAGTACTTCTTCGTCGGCGACAACCGCGGCGAGTCGTGCGATTCGCGCCGCTGGGGCTCCGTGCCGCGGAACGACCTGATCGGCCCCGTGTTCGCGACCTACTGGCCGCCGAAACGGATCTCGCTTCGCTAGCATTCTCCGCCGGCCCGCTGGGCCTCTTTCTATGAGCCGTGTGATCGCAGACCTCGAGCAGCGACAGCTGCGGACGAACCTGCCGCCGTTCAAGGCGGGCGACACCGTGCGCGTCCACTTCCAGGTGATCGAGGGCCAGCGCCGCCGCGTGCAGGTCTTCGAGGGGATCGTGCTCAAGCGCCAGGGCGCGGGCGTGCGCGAAACGTTCACCGTTCGCAAGCAGTCGTTCGGCGTCGGCGTCGAGCGGACGTTCCCGGTGCATTCGCCGAAGATCGAGCGCATCGAGGTGACCGCGATCGGCGATGTCAACCGCGCCAAGCTCTACTACCTGCGAGGCAAGGTCGGCAAGCGGGCGCGCGTGCGCGCGCGGCGCGGCGTGGCGTTGCCGGAGTCCGAGCTGCTGACGAGCGCAGGCGCGATGCCGCCCGAGGGCGAGGCGGTCGAAGAGGAGCTGGTCGCGGAGGCTGCCGAGGCTGCCGAGGTCGAGGAGCCGGCGGAGGCGCCTGCGGAGGAGGCGGTTCCTGCAGAGGAGCCCGCGGCCGAAGAGCCCGCTACGGACGAAGAGCCGACCGGCGAGGAGCCTGAGCCTGTCGCCGAAGAGCCCGGCCCCGAGCCGGAGTCGGCGGTCGAGCCGGAGCCCGAGCCGGCCGAGACGACCAAGGAGTAACGAAAGCGTCACGTTTCCGGGTGCCGGCTGCGGCCGGCGCTATGCTCGCGCCCGTGGCTCGTCGCCCTGGCCGGAAGCTTCTTCAGTTCGATCGTAAGCTCGGTGCGCGCTTCGTCGCAGGCGCCGACGAGGCGGGGCGGGGGCCGCTGGCGGGGCCGCTGCTCGTGGCCGGCGTGCTGCTCGACTACGCGAAGCTGCGCGACCACAGGGTGCGGCCGCTCGCGTGCCTCAACGACTCGAAGAAGTGCAGCGAGTCGGAGCGTGAGGAGCTCTACCTGGCCGTGCTGGGCTGCGCGGAGCGGGTTGTCGTTCGCGCGGTGCCGTCGTCGCAGATCGACCGAGTCGGCCTCCACCGCTCGAACCTCGCTGCGATGCGAGACATCCTCTCGGAGCTCTCGCCGCCGGCCGAGGTCTGTCTCGTCGACGGCTTCCGTCTCGGGCCGCTCGCTCCCGAGCATCGCGCAGTAGTCGACGGCGACGAGAAGAGCGCGGCCATCGCGGCCGCGTCGATTGTGGCCAAGGTGACGCGCGACCGGATGATGCGGCGGATCGACGCGCTCTATCCTGCATACGGGTTCAGCTCACACGTGGGCTACATCACGCCGAGCCACACGGCCGTCGTGCGAGCGGTCGGCCCATCCGAGATCCACCGTCGGTCGTGGCGCGCGCGGGCGTACATGACGGACGAAGAGCTTGCGGAACTCGTCCGAGCAGAGAGCGCTTAGGCACTACCGCCTTCGCTGCTATCGCATCCTCGGCACGAACGTCTGGATCGGCGGTTATGAGATCGATCTGGTGGTGCGCCGCGGCCGCGCGCTCGCGTTCGTGGAGGTGAAGTCGAAGAGCGGCGATCGCGTCGGCGACCCGCTCGAGATGGTCGGGCCGGAGAAGCAACGCCGCCTGCGGCGGGCCGCGGAGGCTTGGCTCGCCGCCCACCCGCAGGCAGTCGGGCTCGAAGCTCGCTTCGACGTCGTCGCGGTCCGCGATGGCCGCCTCGAGTGTGTGAGGCAGGCGTTCTGAGCGCGTTGTCGAACCGGGCGAGGCCGTGGCCTCGACCCAGGACGCGCTCTACCGCCGCATCGATCTCGACCTCTCCTGGTCGGAGCGCGAGCTGCCCGAACGCGAGCGGACGAAGCACGTCCACCGGCTCCATCCGTACCTCGGCAAGTTCATCCCACAGCTCGTGGAGGCGCTGCTCGAGCGCCACCTGCCTGGCGGCGGTCGCGTCCTCGATCCGTTCGCCGGGTCCGGCACGACGCTGGTGCAGGCGCTCGAGTCCGGCTACGACACGTGCGGCGCCGACGTGGCACCGTTCAACTGCCTGCTGATGCGCGTGAAGACGCGCGAGTACAACCCGTTCGTGCTCGAGTCGGAGCTGCGTGACGCCCTAGCGCGGCTCGACCGCTTCGAGCTCGCCCGGCCGACCGGCCCGCGGTCGAGGTTCGTGCGCGACTGGTACGCGCCGAAGGCCGCCGCGGAGCTGCTCTTCTTCCGCGGCCTTGTCGCGGACTACGAGCACGCGGACGTTCTGCGCGTCGTGCTCGCGCGGGCGGCGCGGTCGGCCAGGCGGACGACCCACTTCGACCTGGACTTCCCGCGGACGCCCCAGCGGACGCCGTACTGGTGCCACAAGCACCGGCGCGAGTGCCGGCCGGTCGGCGAAGCGCGCCGGTTCCTGCGGCGCTACTCGCTCGACACGCTCGCGCGAGTGCGGGAGTTCGCGCGCGTGCGCGCGCGGGGGCGTGAGGCCGTCGTGCTGCACGGCGACGCGCGGGAGCTCGACTTCGGCGGTGACTTCGACGGCGTCGTCACCTCGCCGCCCTACCCCGGGCTGATCGACTACCACGAACAGCACCGCTACGCCTACGAGCTACTGGGCCTCGAGGAGTGCCGCGAGCTCGAGCTCGGCAAGGGCTCCTCGCGGGCGGCGCTGCGGTCGTACGTCGACGGCGTCGCGGCGGTCCTCTGCAATGTGCGGGACTCGCTCCGACCGAGTGCGCCGGTGGTGATCGTGATCAACGACCGGCGCGAGCTGTACCCGGAGATCCTCGAGCTCGCCGGGCTGCGGCTGGAGGAGCGCTACCGGCGGCACGTGAACCGTCGCACCGGTCGCCGGGCGGGCGAGTTCTTCGAAGACGTGCTCGTCGCGCGCGCCTAGAAGTTC
>JBEVNN010000034.1:0-4913 GCA_040508095.1 Gaiellaceae bacterium | reverse complement strand
TGCGCCAGCCACGCCTACCGTCGGCATGAGTCGACGGGAGGTGGAAGATGGAGACACGAAGACACAAGGCATGGGCATCAGTGCATCGCGTCGGGCGGCGGCCTGCCGCGCTACTCGCGCTCGCGCTGTTCGTCGGGTTCGCTCTCGCGGGAACCGCCGCCGCCGAACCGCCCTTGCCAGTTTCGCCCTCGAGCGCCGAGACGCTCGTGGGAACGGGAAGCGGGACGCCCGTGAGCGCGAGCGTCACGATCACGCCCGCCGGCGGGTTCGAGAACGCCGCCGAGGACCCGCTCCCGGCGACCGGGGTGGACACCCCGTTCGTCTGCTACGACACAGGCTGGAACGATCTCGGCACCCGCTGGGGGACGTACCCGTACCAGCAGTGGGTGTACGAGACGCGCCACTGGTGCGGCTACCTGAACGCCTACCAGACCACCCGCACGTCGGGAGTCCACGGCGCGGCCACGCTCTGCGACTGGGGCGATCCGAGGCACGTCTACAAGGTGGCCGGGGGGAATGGCTACTTCTTCACCGACGTGAACTCGGGGGTGCACTTCGACTGCCCGACGAACGTCCCCTTCATCGTGATCCACGTCGATGACTGGCAGGTATGGCGCTGCAATATGGGCGGTTACTGCTCGTGGCGCGCTGCCGGGAGGTCCTGATCCTGGTAGCCAAGCTCATCATCGCGATCACGCTCATCTTTCTTCTGACCGTCCTGACGCTTGCCCTGATAGGCGCGGTTAGGTGAGCGATGCCGCTGTGCAGGGGCGGCGCGGCCGGCCGCCCCTTGCAATCCGGGCCGGAGCATCATCTCGTACACTCCCCCGGATGGAGGTCTGGGAGTTCGTCTTCATGATGCTCGTCTTGAAGATCCCGATCGTGTACCTCTGCCTGGTCGTGTACTGGGCGGTGAAGGCCGAGCCGACGCCGCCGGAGCCTTCGCGCACCGGTGTCGCCGAGCCGGGGCCGCCTGAGTCCCACTCGCCGTGGACGCGGCCGTCCCGCCGGCGAGGGCCTCGGCGCGGGCCGCGACGCGGACCCCAGCGGACGGCGACCAGGGCGCGGCGCGCGGCGGTACCTGAGTGAGCGCGCAGCCGCGGGCAGCGTCGTCGGGCACCGCCGAGACCATCGCCAGCTTCCTGGCGGCTGTCTCGATCTTCGGGAGCTGCATCGCCGTCGCCTACAGGCCGGGGCGCGTGATCCCGTTCGCGCTCCTGCTCGCGCTCCTCGCGGCGGGGATCGGTGGCCGGGCGACGCGGCTGGCCGCGTGGGCGATCGCGATCGGTGCCGTGTGTTTCATCGTCGGGATGGCGGTCGCTGTGGTGACCGATAACCCGATTTTCTAGGCTCGGGGCAAAAGACCGGTCACCGCGCCGGGAGGGATCCCGGTTGGTACAACAAAGACGATGAGCATGCAGGACGTCGACGGACTGAACGCGGGCTACGCGAGCGCGCTCCTCGAGCAGTACCTCGAGAACCCGGACGCGGTGCCGGACGAGTGGCGCGCGCTGTTCGAGAGCGGCGCGAGCGAGCTCGTCGCCTCGCACCCGGGGCTCGCACGCCTCGTGGAGCTGCTGCGCGAGGAAGGGAACGGCAACGTCGCTGCCGCGGCGCCCCCGCCCGCGGAGGTCGCGACCGCCGCCGAGCCCGCACCCGCACCGCCGCCCGCCGAGGCTGCAGTCGCGCCGACCCCGGACGAGACCCTCCTTGCGGCCGTCGCCGAGGCGATGGCCCTCGTGACCGCGTACCGCACGCACGGACACCTGGCGGCGCGCCTCGACCCGCTCGGCAGCGAGCCGGTCGGCGACCCGGCGCTCGAGCCCGAGCGGCGCGAGCCGAAGCTCACCGAGGAGCTCCAGCGCCTGATCCCGGCCGAGCTCCTCGGCGTCCACGTCCCCGGTGAGACGCTCGCCGACGTCCTCCCGCAGCTCCGCGAGGTCTACTGCGGCACGAGCGCGTACGAGATCGAGCACATCGCCGACCACGAGCAGCGCGTCTGGCTGCGCACGGTGATCGAGTCGCGACGCTACCACCACACGCTGTCCGCCGACGACCGGCGTCGGCTGCTGGAGCGCCTGACCGAGGTCGAGGGCTTCGAGCGCTACCTGCGCCGCGCGTTCCTCGGCCAGAAGCAATTCTCTGTCGAAGGGCTCGACGCGATGGTGCCGATGCTCGACGAGGCGATCGCGCTGGCGGCGGAGGAGGGCGGCCACGAGGTCGTGCTCGGGATGGCGCACCGCGGCCGGCTGAACGTGCTCGCGCACGTCATCGGTCGTCCGTACGAGACGATCCTGCGCGAGTTCGAGGGTGAGCGAACGCTCGAGGCAGTCGTCGCGGACCCGGAGGGCGGCACGGGCGACGTCAAGTACCACCTCGGCGCCCAGGGGACGCGGCGAACGGCCGCCGGCGAGATCACCGTCACCCTCGCCTCGAACCCGAGCCATCTCGAAGCAGTCGACCCGGTCGTCGAGGGCCGCACCCGCGCCGAGCAGACCGACCGCTCGACCCGTACCGGCTTCGTCGACTCCTCCGTCGCGATGCCGATTCAGATCCACGGCGACGCCGCGTTCCCCGCGCAGGGCGTTGTCGCCGAAACGCTCAACCTCGCCGACCTGGACGGCTACTCGACGGGCGGCACGCTTCACCTGATCGCGGACAACCAGATCGGTTTCACGACCGAGCCGGCCGACGCCCGCTCGACCCGCTACTCGAGTGACCTCGCCAAGGGCTTCGACCTCCCGATCATCCACGTCAACTCCGACGACCCCGAGGCCGCGCTCTCGGCGGTGCGGCTGGCGATGGGCTTCCGCCGCCACTTCTGCACCGACATCGTGATCGACCTCGTCGGCTACCGCCGCCACGGCCACAACGAGCAGGACGAGGCCGCCTACACGCAGCCGCTGATGGCCGCGCGGATCGAGCAGCAGCCGAGTGTGCGCGAGCAGTACGCGCGGGCGCTGGTCGAGCAGGGCGTCGTCACCCAGGAGGACATTGACGCGATGGTTGCGCGCGTCGACGCGACACTGAAGGAGGCTCACGAGCGGCTGAAGACCACGTTCGGCCAAGGGGAGTCCAAGGTCGCCTTCGAGGGCCGCATCCCCGCCTCGACCGGGGCGGAGGTCGTCACCGCGGTCTCCGGAGAACGGCTGCGCGCGCTCAACGACGAGCTGCTGCGCGTGCCCGACGGCTTCACCGTGAACCCGAAGCTGGCCAAGCAGCTCGAGCGCCGCCAGGGCGCGCTGGACGAGGGCGGCATCGACTGGGGCCAGGCCGAGGAGCTCGCCTTCGGGAGCCTGCTCGTCGAGGGAATCCCGATCCGTCTGACCGGCCAGGACACCGAGCGCGGGACGTTCTCCCACCGCCACCTCGTCCTCCACGACGCGCGCAACGGCCAGGCCTACGCGCCGATCCAGAACCTGAACGAGGCAGCCGCCTCGTTCGAGATCCACAACTCACCGCTCTCCGAGGAGGCCTGCCTCGGCTTCGAGTACGGCTACTCGGTCGCGGCGCCCGAGGCGCTCGTGGCGTGGGAGGCGCAGTTCGGCGACTTCGTGAACGGCGCGCAGGTCGCGATCGACCAGTTCATCGTCTCCGGCCTCTCGAAATGGGGCCAGACCTCACGCCTGACGCTGCTGCTGCCGCACGGCTACGAGGGCAACGGCCCCGAGCATTCGAGCGCGCGGCTCGAGCGGTTCCTCCAGCTCGCCGCCCAGGAGAACATCCGGATCGCGAACTGCACCACGGCCGCGCAGTACTTCCACCTGCTGCGCCGCCAGGCGCTCGACCCGAGTGCTCGCCCGCTCGTCGTGATGACCCCGAAGGGCCTGTTGCGCCTCAAGCAGGCGGCCTCGGGCCTGTCGGAGCTGGCCGAGTCCTCGTTCCGGCCGGTGCTCGGCGACGCGACGGTCGATTCCGCCCGCGTACGCCGGCTCGTGCTCTGCTCGGGGAAGATCTACTACGACCTCGTCGGCCACGAGTCGCGCGGCCAGGCGGACTGGATCGCCGTCGGCCGGCTCGAGCAGCTCTACCCGTTCCCCGTTACGGAGGCGGCCGCGCTCGTGCGGTCGTTCCCGCAGCTCGGGGAGCTCGTCTGGGTGCAGGAAGAGCCGCAGAACATGGGCCCATGGCGCGCGATCAGGCACCGCCTCGAGGAGGCGCTGTCCGAGGGCGTCCGGCTGCGCTACGTGGGCCGGCCCTGGCGCGCGAGCCCGTCCGAGGGCTACCCGACCGCGCACCTGAGGGAACAGGACCGGATCGTACGCGAGGCCCTGAGCGCCTAGCGCCTGCGGCTATTCGGGGCGGTTCCGGCGGCTCGCCGCCTGCCGCTTGCTGTAGGCGATCACCGCGGCCGCGACCTTCGGCCCGTGCCTCCGAGTCTGCCGGACGATCGTTCGCCGGTGCTGCTTGGGGATGCGCCGCCAGATGTCGTAGGCCGTCAGGGCGACGCCGATCGGACCGGCACCTTTCATTGGGAAACGAGCCACGGGCTGGAGACTAGCGCTTCTTGCCGTGATCCTTGCCGCCGCCGTGGCCGCTGTCGCCGCTGTCGTGACCACCGCCGTTGTGGCCGCTGTCGTGACTGCCGCCGTGCCCGGTGTCGCCACTGCCCTGCCCACCACCACCGCGATTTTCGTGGCTGCCCTGGTCGCCGCCGTTGCCGTTACCGCGGCCAGACGGCGGGCCTTGCTTCTGCGACGTATCACCGCGTCCCTTCCACTTGTCGTGGCCGGTCGCGCGGCCGTTGCCGTTCGACTTGTCGTGCCCCACTGCGCGTCCGTTGCCCTTTGACTTGTCGTGCCCGAGCGCGCGGCCGTGCGGCGGCGGAGGCGGCGGGAACCGCGACGTCGGGGGCGGCGGGGGCGGAGGGGGCGGAGGAGGCGGAGGTGGCGGGGGAGGAGGAGGCGGAGGTG
>JBEVNN010000295.1:0-3214 GCA_040508095.1 Gaiellaceae bacterium | reverse complement strand
TGATGGCGGCGGCGGGCCAGCGCTTGCCGACGTCCCGCGAGCGCGCCGCTCTCGCGCGCGCCTCGGTCGTGCCGCTCACCGCAGCTGGTTGGCGACGGGTGCGAGCAGAGTCGCACGGGCCCGGATGTCGAGGGCGGCGTCGGACGGCGAGGCCTGACGCGCCGGGGTGGGGCGTGCAGCGCGACGCTCGAGGCGCGTGGCGACGATGCGGTCGAGGCGGGCCGCGGTGTCGAGCAGGAAGCGCTCGAACGGGGTCGCGGGCGACAGCAGACGGGGGGCGTGAATGGCGGTCATGACTTCTCTCCCAACTCGGGGAGCGGGAACACATCGGCCCGGATGCTGACGGGCCGGACGTTCTCGCCGGTCTGATTGCGGTAGGTGTCCACGGCGTCGTCGATCAACGCCATGATCTTGAGCTGGAGCTCTTTGCTCTGCTCGGGGGTGAGGCGGGTCGTCGCCGTGGAGATGAGCGTTCCGTCCTGCCAGAACTCGTCCAGACCCTCGAAGCCGCGGTTGACGAAGTCCATGAGCTGCTCGTTGCGACCCCGGAGGAACTCCGTCATGACGATCTGAGACGCCGCGCGGCCCGCGGGTGTGGCGAGCGCCTCGGGGTTGGCGAACGAGACGCCGCCCTCGGGACGCTCCCACCAGCGCTCGCGACCGGTGCCCTGGTCGGCGCGCTCCCGGATGAGATCGTGCTTGGCGAGGGCGCGGAGGTGATAGCTCGTCGAGCCGCTCGACTCCCCCGTCATCTCGGCGAGCGAACTGGCCGTCTGGGGTCCGTACTGGCTCAGGATGTCGTACATCCGCACGCGGAGCGGGTGTGCGAGCGCCCTCAACGCGCCGCTGTCGAGCACGCGGTCACCGCTGTGGCGCGCTTCGGTGGCACTGAGGTCATCCCGCTGTTCTTCCATACGTCGAAGGTAGCAATGCAAAGCTTTGTTTGCAAGTACTTCTTTGCAAGCTTCCGTTTGCAAACGTTCGTAGGCACAGCCACACGGCCCGATTAGGGTGGAGGCATGGCGTCTGAGAACCCCCTCCTGTCCCCCTCCGCACTGCCCTACGGGCTGCCCGACTACTCGGTCATCCGCCCTGAGCACTACCTTCCTGCGTTCGACGAGGCGTTCGCCGCCCATAAGGCCGAGATCGCCAACATCACGCGGGTGCGCTCGATGCCCACGTTCGAGAACACCATGGTGCCGCTCGAGGCGAGCGGAAGGCTGCTGGGCGATGTCGCCCGGACGTTCTACACGGTGTCGTCGGCGGACGCCACTGACGACATCCAGGAGATCGAGGAGACCCTCGCGCCGCTCATGTCGGCCCATCAGGACTCCATCCAGCTCGACGCTCAGCTCTACTGGCGCATCAAGACGCTGCACGATCAGCTCGACGCGCTCGATCTGGATGCGGAGCAGCGCTACCTCGTCGAGCGGCACTTCCGCGAGATGTCGCACGCGGGCGCAGGCCTCGACGACGAGGCCAAGGCCGGCCTGACGGCGATCAATCAGCGCCTGTCGACGCTCACCACGACGTTCGAGAAGAACCTCCTCGCGGACACGAACGACCTCGCGGTCGTCTTCAACTCGGCAGACGAGCTCGACGGACTGACCGAGGGAGAACTGTGGGCCGCCGCGCAGGCGGCCGCAGACCGCGGTCTCGAGGGCAAGTGGGTCGTCACGCTCACGCTGTTCACGGGGCATCCCTATCTCGCTTCCCTCACGGATCGTGAGAGTCGAAAGAAGATCATGGATGCTTCGCGCAGCCGCGGGAGCCGCGGCAACGCGCACGACAACAGCTCGGTACTGCGCGAGATCGTCCGTCTGCGCGCCGAGCGCGCAGCGCTCCTCGGGTACGACACCCACGCGGCGTACATCACGTCGGACGAGACGGCCGGCTCACCCGAGGCCGTCCACGATCTGCTGCGCAAGCTCGCGGTGCCCGCCGCCGACAATGCCCGCCGAGAGCAGGCGGCCCTCCAGGCGATCATCGACGCCGAGGCCGAGCCGTTCGCACTCGAGGCCCACGACTGGGCGTTCTACACCGAGAAGGTCCGCCAGGCCGAGTACGACCTCGACACTGCCGCGCTGCGCCCCTGGTTCGAGGCGGAGCGCGTGCTGCAGGACGGCGTCTTCCGTGCCGCCACCGAACTGTACGGCGTGACGTTCACCGAGCGCACCGACCTGTCGGGCTACCACCCCGATACCCGTGTCTTCGAGCTGCACAACGCCGACGGATCCGCCCTCGGGCTGTTCGTCCTCGATCTGTACACGCGGGATTCGAAGCGCGGCGGGGCCTGGATGAACTCGATCGTGCTGCAGTCGCGCCTGCGGGGCACCGACCCGATCGTCGTCAACAACCTGAATGTGTCCAAGCCCGCCGCCGGCCAGCCGACGCTGCTGACCCTCGACGAGGTGACGACCCTCTTCCACGAGTTCGGGCACGCGCTGCACGGCCTGTTCGCCACCGTCACCTACCCCCACTTCGCCGGGACGAACGTCTTCCGCGACTTCGTCGAGTTCCCCAGCCAGGTCAACGAGATGTGGATCTACTGGCCCGAGATCCTCGCGAACTACGCGAAGCACATCGACACCGGCGAGCCGCTGCCGGCCGACGTCGTCGAGAAGCTCACGGCGAGCGAGGCGTTCAACCAGGGATTCGCGACGAGCGAGTATCTCGCGGCGTCCTGGATCGATCAGGCGTGGCACTCGCTCGACGCCGATGCGGCCGCCGGCGAGCTCGATGTCGCGGCATTCGAGGCATCCGCCCTCGCCGACATCGGCCTCGACAACCCCGCGGTGCCCACGCGCTACTCGTCGACCTACTTCGCGCACGTCTTCTCGGGCGGCTACAGCGCCGGGTACTACTCCTACATCTGGAGCGAGGTGCTCGACGCCGACACGGTGGAGTGGTTCCGCGAGAACGGCGGCCTCACGCGCGCCAACGGCGACCGCTTCCGCACGCTCCTGCTCGGAGTGGGCGGCTCGAAGGATCCGCTCGACGCCTACCGCGAGTTCCGCGGCCGCGACGCGGTCGTCGGACCCCTGCTGAAGCGCCGGGGCCTGGACTGAGCTAGACGTCGTTGTCTACCCGCTAAGGGGGACACGCGGCGTACCCCGGAATCGGATTCAATCGTGGTAGCTCTCCCGCGCTGGGTCGACGAGGGCAGGCACGTGTACCCCTCACGTGCGGTCGATCCACAGGAAGCAGTTCCCCA
>JBEVNN010000193.1:0-4791 GCA_040508095.1 Gaiellaceae bacterium | reverse complement strand
CCACTTCCGCGACCCGCAGGCTGCGCTGCGCGAGCGGGACGCCTACGACGCGCTCGCGGCGGTGGTCGCGGCCCAGCTCCCGCCTCGCCGCCAGCACATCCTGATGCTGACGAGCCCCGAGACGGACAAGGCGAAGGCGCGCGTTACCGCCGGGCTCAGCCGCGCTCTCGCCCAGGCGGGCGAAACTGCGCTCGTCGTGGACGCCGACCTGCGGCGACCGGCCCTCGAGCAGCTGTTCGGCATGGAACCTGCGCCCGGGCTCTCCGAGATCCTCGTCGCCGCGCGCCAGGGAGACAGCGACACGGCCGGCGAGATGATCGTCGAGCCGCCGACGTCCGCCTCGCCGCGGCGTACCGGGAGCCTCGCGGTGCTCGGCGCGGGCGAAGCCGCCTCGGCAGCGCTCGTCACGCCTGATGCGCTCGGGATCCTGTTCGCGGAGCTCGGCCAGTCCGGCTTCACGTGCGTGATCTTCAACGGGCCGCCGTTTGTCGGCTACCCGGAGTCACGCTCGTGGGCCCGCCACGCCGACGCCGTGATCGTCGTATCGCGGCCCGACCAGCTGCACCCCAGCGACGCGATCGAGCTGCGGAACCAGCTCGACCTCGTCGACACGCCCGTGCTCGGACACGTCGTGCTGGACGGCGACTAGCTAGGTAGGCGCTGAGCTAGCTCGGCCGACATGGCAGCGTCGGAGCTCGGCGTTCGCTCGCTTCAGCTGCCGGCTCGTCGGGTGGGCGCGCCCGAAGAAGGCAAACACGCCGACTTCCCGCGTGCCGACGCGCGTCTGACCCTGGTAGACGCCGATGCGCCTCGGAACGCCTTCCAGGCCGGCGATCTGACGCCGAGTAATGCGCGGAGGCCAGGCAAAGGTCTTGCGGACGCGAATCGGCCGCTCGACGCCAACTCTCACCTGGATCAGGATGTCGCCGGCCGACATGGCCCCGAAGGTTCGTTGGGGCAGACAGTCGAGGCAGTCTCGCCAGCGGATCGTCGACGCGGTGCTCGTCACCGTCGAACAGCGCGATGCCGGGACGCCAGGGCAGGCGACGATCTTGCCGCGCAAAAGGTGCCAGCCGAGAGCCGGAGCGAAATGCGCTGCCTCGAGAGGTGGCGCGCCGGTTGATGCGATCACGAGCGTTATGAGCAGTCCGTGCCTGATGACAAGTGGTACGTCCCGGTGGGCGCGAGAGGTCCCGAAACCAACCGCGGGGGAGCTGGTCGACTGCTAACTAGGCCGCGTCTCGCGTCTGGAAGCGCGAGGCGCCGGCCCAGATCAGGGCGGCGACGAACCAGAGGTGACGCCAGTGCAGTGTGTCCACGAACGCGCCGTTCAGGAGGATCCCGAGCCAAGCTCCTAAGAGCGCGGCCGAGCCGATGCCGTACGTGTCGTGCCCGCGGATCGCGTTCTGCAGCGCCCAGCCGAGCGTCGCGAGCATCAGGATCAGGAGGACGATCAACCCCGGGATGCCCTCCTCGGCGAGCGTCCGCGCGTACATGCTGTGCGCCGAGATGTGGGCGCGCCGCTCGAACTGGCCCGGCCCGATCCCGAGCGGGTACTCCATCGCCCACTTGATGCTCTCCGACTGCGCGCCGAAGCGGCCCGTGTCGTAGCTCTGATGGACCTTTGCGCGCTGCTCGAGGAACGACAACGAACCCGAGAACGCGACCGCGGCCCCGAGCGAGATCGCCGCGAGGGCCACGATCGCCAACGCACGGCCCGCGGCCTTGCCCCCGCCTCGGCGAAAGCTGACGATCACTAGGACGACCAGCAGGCCGACGACGAGGTTGAGCCAGGCGGCGCGGGAGTACGAGAAGAGGACGCCAAGCGAAAGCGCGAGGAACATCAGCAGCTTGGTCGTGCGGCGGCCGCGCAGGAGGCGCGGAGTGAGGATCTCCTCCATCACGATCAGCGCCGCCGGGACGAGGAACGGCCCGAACACGTTCGGGTCCTTGAAGAGGCCCTCAGCGCGGCCGATGCGGGTGAAGAGGTCGCTTCCCGGGAACGTGAACAGGATCGCGAGTGACGCGACGATGGCCGAGGCGACCGCGGCCGCGACGTAGCAGCGCGTGATCCGGCGCGCGATCGCGGATGACGTGACGTACGCGGCCAGCCAGAGCCCGAAGC
Source organism: Gaiellaceae bacterium (assembly GCA_040508095.1). Lineage (GTDB taxonomy): Bacteria > Actinomycetota > Thermoleophilia > Gaiellales > Gaiellaceae > AC-32. The sequence continues at coordinate 2,666 of JBEVNN010000193.1, read as the reverse complement.
ACGCGACGTAGAACGTGATCGAGAAGAACGACACCGCCCGCTGCTCGTCCGCGACGGCGATCGCCGAGACCAGGTTCAGCGCCAGGTAGGCGCCGACCAGCAACACCGCGCCCGGGATCACGCGTCGGAGTCGGAAGCGGCTCGTAATGAGCCCGACGGCGATCAGGATCGCGAAGACGACATCCGTCGGCGCGGGCTCGAACCGAACCGCCGCCAGGAGGACGACCGCGACCGCAAGAGCGGTGTCGTAGGCGACGATCGCCAGCCAGAGCGATCCGAGGACGACGATCGCGAAGCCGAGGACGATCAGCGCGCTTGGTGGATTGCGATAGAGCAGCAGCGTGAGCGCGGCTCCGAAAGCGGTGATCGCGACCCCCGCACCGAGCCAGCCGCCGGCGACCAGGGCGCGCGGCGCGCGTGCGCGGATGGAGGCAGGTGCGGTCGGTGCGTACTCCATCAGCGTCCCGTGGTGACGGCGGTGGCTGCCGGCTGCGGCTCCGAGCCCTCGCCGTAGCGGAGGCGTCGGTAGGCGCCGCGTAGCGGCAGCGGCGTGTCGTGGCCGCCGCCGACCTTCGCGCGGAAGTCCAGGCGGCGGTCGCGCGGATCGATCTGGCGCCGACGCAGAGTCAGCAGATCGGCGCCCGGGACGTTCACGCCGGGCTCGCACGTCACCGCGACGCGGTAGCCGGCCTCGTCTACGAAGTTGCGCTCGCGCTCCCCGAAGAGCCCAGCCGGATAACAGAAGGCGTCGACCGGCCGGCCCAGCCGGGCCTCGAGGTCGAGCTTCGACTGCGTGATCTCGCGGCGCGAGGCGTCGTCGTCGAGGAGGAGCAGGTTCGGGTGCGTGACGGTGTGCGCCTCGAAGCTCAGCGCTCCGCCGTCGAGCTCGCAGACCTCCTCCCAGTTCAGGAGCGCGGGCTGTTCGTCGTGATACCACGCGAAGGTCGACGTGCCGTCGATCACGCCGGTCGGCAGGAAGACCGTTGCGCGGAAGCCGAGTCCTTCGAGCACGGGCAGCGCGTTCTCGCCGATATCACGGAAGCCGTCGTCGAAATTGAGCGCGACGACGGACGGCGCCGGGACTCCGCGTTCGAGCAGGGCCACCGCGGTCGCGAGGTCGACGACCTCGTATCCCTCGCGGGCGAGCAGCTCCATCTGCTCGCGAAAGCGGCAGGGCGAGACGGCCAGCGGGTCGTCGTCCTCGGAGACCCGGTGGTAGAAGAGGATCCGGAGTCCACTCTGGTCGGCGCGACCGCGGCTGCGGACCAGCCACCAGGAAGACCGCACGTGCGTGACCCCGGCCTTGACCGGAGCCGGGAGCGTCGCGCCGACGCCCGGAATCGCGCCCCTCCGCGTCCAGGCTCCGGACATGGCTAGTCGCCCGCGCGCCGGACGCCGCTCGGCCGCAGCACGTCCCGACGCCTGGACAGACGGCGACGGAGCGGCGCGGAGCCGTAGTACATCGTTCGTGCGAGCTGCGAGCTCTTCCCGCGCTCGCGCAGGCCGAGGTACCGCGCCCGCGTCCCGGCGACGGCGCGGCCCGCCGCGCTTCCGGGCAGCCCGAGCCCCAGGTGCAACGGCTCGAACCGGTCGGCGAGCTCGGTCTTGTACCGCTCCGCACCTCCGAGGAACTCGACCCGCGTCGCCCCCTCGTCAGCAGCGATCTGCAGCGAGTCGAGCGCGTTCACCAGACCCGGTGAGCAGCGCGAGAACTCGGGATCGAAGGCCATCCGGTGGAGGAAGACCCGGTCGCGAATCACGAAGTACCAGGCAAACGCGACCGTGCTGCCGTCGATGAGGAGCGAGACGATCCGCGACGCACCCAGCTCGGCGAGCCCGACGTTGGCGGCGCGGTTGAACGCCTTTCCGGTGTCCGTGACCAGCCCGGAGCCGTCCGGTCGGCCGCGCCAGCGCAGCTCGTGGATGCGAAAGCCTTCCTCGAGCGCGGGCTCGAGGTCGTCGAGTGTGTGGGCGCAGAGGGACTCGACCTTGCCGAGCTCGGCCAGCTGGCGGCGCCGCCGTCTGTGGTGCGCCCGCTTGCGCGAGTCCGTCTTCGCGCGGTAGGTCGCTTCCCACCCGCGGTGCAGGTCGAGCACCGGGGCCTCGACGCGCTGGAACAGGCGGAGCTTGCGCGGCCCGTCGAGCGAGGCGAGGCGGCAATCCGCCGAGAGGCCGAAGAGGTCGGCGTAGTCGTGCTCCCCGGCCTGTGCGCGGTCGACGAGGGCCTCGACCAGCTCCGGGCCCTCGCCCTCGGCGAGCAGCACGTCCCCGAGGCACGACTGCCGCGCCCCGATGAAAGTCGCGACGCGCAGTCCGTGATGCGAAAACGTGACCAGCGGGAGCGCGCCCACGAGCCTCCCACCTCGGTAGGCCGTCTCGACGGCAAGACGACAACCCTCCCCGTAGAAGCGCCACCACTGGAGGAGCCAGCAGTGGAGCATGAACGGGCTCGGGCGCGGCATCGCGTAGACGAGTTCGTTCCACTGGTCGCCGAGGCGCGCGAACGCGTCCTCCGAGTCCACCGTCTCGAACTTCAGCGGCGCGCGCTCCCGCGTCGTCTCGAGAACAGATGCGTGCTCGGAGACGAGTGCGGTCACGGATGGGTAATTACCCCGTCGGGAGGTGTTGGGCGTCATGGGGAGAAGCGTCACGTCCCTCGGGATAGC
>JBEVNN010000181.1:0-7422 GCA_040508095.1 Gaiellaceae bacterium | reverse complement strand
AGCTCCGCCTCGGTCGGCGGGTCGACGAGCGGCCAGCCCGCGCCGGGCCGCTTCGAGCGTCCTGGTGCGACGACGACCTGGCGACCCGAGAGTGGGTCGACGCGGAGCTCTCGGCTCAGCGGTCCTCGCGAATGAACGGCTTGATCAGGTCGATCGGTGCTGGGAACACGATCGTCGTCGACGCCGACGGCCCGAGCTCGAGCAGCGTCTGCAGATAGCGGAGCTGCAGCGCCATCGGCGCTTGCTCCATCACGTTCGCCGCGTCCTTCAGCCGCTCGGAGGCCTGGAACTCACCCTCGGCGCTGATCACCTTCGCGCGCCGTTCGCGCTCGGCCTCTGCCTGTCGCGCCATCGCGCGCTGCATGCCGGCCGGGATCTCGACGTCCTTCACCTCGACGATCGAGACCTTGATGCCCCACGGCGAGGTCGCCTCGTCGATGATCTCCTGCAGGATCGAGTTGATCTTGTCGCGCTCGGAGAGCAGCTCGTCGAGCAGGTGCTGGCCGAGCACCGACCGCAGCGTCGTCTGCGCGATCTGCGAGGTGGCGACCATGAAGTTCTCGACTTGCACGATCGCGTTCTTCGGTTCCACGATCCGGAAGTAGGCGACCGCGTTCACCCGCACCGGGACGTTGTCCTTGGTGATGACTTCCTGGGGCGGGATGTTCAGCGTGATCGTGCGCAGGTCGACCTTCACCATCCGGTCGACGATCGGGATCAGGATGAAGAGGCCTGGCCCCTTCGGCTGCGGGAGCAGCCGCCCGAGCCGGAAGATGATCCCCCGCTCGTACTCGCGCGCCACCTTGATCGCCGAGATCAGGAACAGCACGACGAGGAACAGCAGGACGACGACGACGATCAGCGCGGCTGCCACGGTGTCTGGATCCTACTCGTTAGGTAGTGGCTCGACTTCCAGCACCAGGCCGGGATCGACCCCGGCCACGCGCACCCGCTGCCCGGGCCTGAGCGGTCCGTTCGAGATCGGCTTCGCGCGCCAGAGCTCGCCCTGGACGAAGACCATGTCGTCGCGACGGGCCTCGCCTACCTCGCCGACCATCATGTGCGGCCCCACGGTCACCGGCCGCCGCCGGACCTGCACCGCCTTGGACAGTGCGAACACCCAGATCAGGCCGAGCCCTGCTGCGAACACCACGAGCACCGGCACGTTGACGTGGTTGTACGGCGACGGCGCGTTGTGGAAGAGCAGCAGCGAGCCGACGACGATGCTCGTCAGGCCGGAGATGGTGAGCGCACCGTGGCTGACGACGTGGGCGTCGATCACGAGCAGCGCCGCCCCGAGGATCAGCAGCGCGAGCCCGGCCCAGCTGATCGGCAGTACCGCGAAGCCGAACAGGGCGGTGAGCAGCGCGATCGCGCCGAGCGCGCCGGGCAGCACGACGCCCGGGTGGAAGATCTCGAAGCCGATCCCGGCGATCCCGGCCAGGAACAGGAGCGGGATGATGTTCGGGTCGATCAGCGCGTTCAAGAGGCGCGTGAAGAAGCCCGGCTCGACGTTGTCGATCTGCGCGTTGGCAGTGTGCAGCGTGAAGTTCTTGCCGACCGTTTTCCGCCCGTCGATCTTGTCCAGCAGGGCCGGCAGCGTGGGCGCGAGCACGTCGACGACGTTCATCTCCTTGGCCTGCGTGTCGTCCAGGTTGGAGGCCTTGCGTACCGCCTCGGCGGCCCACGCCTCGTTACGTCCGTGGAAACGCATCAGGCTCGTCAGCGACGCGACCGCGTCGTTGATCACCTTGCGCCGCAGGTCTGAGCCGAGGTTCTGGCCGCTCGAGTCGATCGGCGTCGACGAGCCGATGTTCGTCGCGGGCGCCATCGCCGCGATGTCAGAGGCCTCAGTGATCCAGACGCCGGCGGACGCTGAGCGCGCACCGCTCGGCGAGACGTAGGTGATCACAGGAATCTTCGAGGCGATCTCCGTCTTGACGATCTTGCGCATCGACTCGGAAAGGCCTCCCGGGGTGTCGATCACGATCACCGCCGCGTCATAGCCGTCCTTCTGCGCGCGGTCGAGCTCGTGGTCGAGGTAGCTCGACGTCACCGGGTTCACCTCGAGCTCGAAGTGGATCGCCAGCACGCGAGGATGCGCAGCGGAGGCGGAGGCGAGCGCCGGAACGGCCAGGGCCGCGGCCAGCGAAGCCAGGAGAGCCCAGAAGAACAGCCGTTTCACGCTTGTAAAGATTCTACCGGCGAGCAGCGGTTTTCCTTGCGGCCGAGGAAGTCGGCTGGCACCCTCGAACCCGGGTCGTCCAGTGCGAAAGCTCCTCGTCGCAGCCATCCTCGCGCTCGCGTTCCCCGGCTCCTCGCTCGCATCCGGGTTCGTGCAGCAGCGGGATCTCCAGCCACAGGCTGCGCAGCGCGTGCTTTCGCCCGGGCGGTTCCACCTCGTGGGGATCCACTGGCGCGGGCCCGGGAGGGTCGAGTTCCGCACGCGCGATCTCGCCGGACGCTGGAGCCCGTGGCGCGAGTCGTCTGACGAGGACACCCCGCCTGACCACGGCTGGCGCATCGGAGAGCCGGTGTGGGTCGGAGCGTCGGCCGCGTTCCGGTACCGGACCTTGGGCACGGTCACGCGCGTGCGCGCGTACTTCATCCGCTCGCCTCAGCTCGCGTCCCCGGTGAAGCGAGCGCAGATCGCCGGCGCGCCGCCGATCATCACGCGCGCAGGCTGGCACGCCGACGAGTCGATTCGCCGCGGGGCGCCTTTCTACGCCGACGGCGTGCACCTCGTCTTCGTGCACCACACCGTCAGCTCCAACTCGTACACGAAGGCGCAGTCGGCCTCGATCGTGCGCGGGATCGAGCTGTACCACGTGAAGAGCAACGGCTGGAACGACATCGGCTACAACTTCCTCGTCGACAAGTACGGCCAGGTGTTCGAAGGCCGGTACGGCGGGGTGACGAAGCCGGTCGTCGGCGCTCACGCGATGGGGTTCAACACCGGCTCGGCCGGAATCGCGGTGATCGGCGACTACGGCTCGACGTCGATCACCCCGGCTGCACGCGCGGCGCTCATCTCGCTGATCGCCTGGCGGCTCGACCTCGCGCACGTCGACCCGCTCTCGAAGGTGGTGCGCGTCTCGGCCGGCAATCCCAAGTATCCGGCCGGGCGTACGGTGACGCTGAACGCGATCTCCGGACACCGCGACGTCTACCCGACGAGCTGCCCGGGCGCGCGCCTGTATGCGCTGCTGCCGTCCATCCGTGCCGCAGTCGCGAAGACCGGCCTGCCGAAGCTCTACTCGCCGGTGGTGACCGGCACGCTTGGCGGCCCGATCCGCTTCACGGCGCGGCTCTCCGCCTCGGCGACCTGGACGGTGACGGTGCGCGACGCCGCGGGCGCGACGGTCGCCACCGGTACCGGGGCCGGAGCGCGCGTCGACTGGACGTGGGATGCGAGGACCGCGCCGACGGCTCGCTACACCTGGGCGATCACGGCGCCGCAAACACGCCCGGCGACCGGCGCAATCGGCAATGCGCCTGCGCCGCTCTCGCTGCAGAAGCTCCGCATGGTGCCCTCGGTGGTCACGCCGAACGGCGACGGACGCGGCGACGAGGCGAAGATCGAGTACCGGCTCTCTGCCGTCGCGAGAGTGACGGCCACGGTGCAGGACGTGCTCGGCAACACCGTTGCGACGGTGTTCGACGGAGCCCGCAAGGCCGGTACGCAGAAGCTGACCTGGGACCCGGCGGCGGTGAACGACGGCTGGTACCGGCTGCTCGTCGTGGCGACGGCCGGCTCGAAGCAGGTGCAGACCTCGAGGCGCTTCTGGATCGATCGCACGCTTGCGGCCACGACGGCGAGCGCGCCTGGCTTCTCGCCCAACGGTGACGGGCGGCAGGACGACACGACGATCGGGTTCCAGCTCCAGAACCCGGCCCACGTGGAGGTACGGCTGCTACGCCGGTCCGTACTCGTTGCAACGCTCCTCGACCAGGATCTCCAGGCCGGCCCGCAGCGTTTGAAGTGGGACGGCGGCGGCCTCCCTGACGGCAGGTACGTGGTCTCCGTCACGGCGGCGGACTCATTGCTCGAGGTGACGCAACGCGTGCTCGTGCAGATCGACCGTGCGCCGCCGACGCTGCGGCTGCTCTCGCTCGTGCCGATCACGCTTCGGGTCTCGGAGCCGGGCACGCTGGTGATCGCGGTCAACGGCCGCTGGCGCAAGCTGGCCGTGAAGCGAGCGGGGCGGCTGAAGATCGGCTACCGCGGCACCGTTCGCGGCGTCACGGCCTACATGATCGACCGCGCGGGCAACCGCAGCCGAACCGTCAGCGCGCGGCGCTGACCCACCGTTGTAGCGGCGCTCGAGCCAGGCGACCCGTCCACCGGGAAATACACTACGGCCGCCGTGCAACCTCCTCTCCGCAAGCGCCGTCAGATTCGGCAAGACCCGCGGCCGCAACGGCCGCTCGTCTACGAGAGGCTCAGTGATCCCATCCTCGTCAAGCGAGCGAAGGACGGCGACGCGCAGGCGCTCGCCGCGCTCTGCGAACGGCACGCACCGCGAGTCGAGCGTCTGGCTCAGCACCTGCTCGCCGACCCCGAGGACGCCCGCGATGCGGCGCAGGAAGCCCTGGCCAAGCTGTGCGTTCGGCTGCGGCAGTTCCGCGGCGACTCGCAGTTCGCGACCTGGCTCCACCGGCTGGTCGTCAACACCTGCCACGACGTGGCCGATCGCCAGCGCGTCCGCCGCTGCGAGCCGCTGCTCGAGGACGAGCGGGTCTCGAGCGACGCCGACCCGGCGCGTGAAGCGGCCCTTTCGGAGCTCCGCCACGAGCTGGCCGCGGAGCTCGGGACGCTGTCGAGAGAGCAGGCGAGCGTGGTCGTGCTGAAGGACGCGCTCGGCTTCTCCTTCGCAGAGATCTCGGAGCAGTCGGGGATGCCGGTCGGGACCGCGAAGTGCTACGCGCACCGCGCCCGAGCCGGCCTGCGGGTACGGCTCACGGACGAGCACGCGGCGTGAGACGACGCTCGCGTCGTCTCGTAGAGGACGAGCGGGCTTTGCCCGTTCGTCCGTCTGCACCCCTAGGCCGCGACGAGATCGAGGCGATCCTGCCTCACCGGGAGCCGTTCCTGCTGATCGACGAGGTGCTCGAGCTCGAGCCCGGCGAGCGCGTGGTCGCGCGCAAGACCGTTCGGCCCGACGAGTGGTATCTCGCCGGCCACTTTCCGGGACGGCCGGTGATGCCGGGCGTTCTGATCGTCGAGGCGATGGCGCAGACCGGCGCGGTTGCGGTGCTCTCCCAGGAGGAGAACCGCGGGAGGCTCGCGCTCTTCGCCGGAATCGACGACGTGCGCTTCAAGCGGATCGTCGAGCCGGGCGACGAGCTCGTCTTCGAGTGCACGCTCGAGGCGGTGCGCGGTCCGGTCGGCAAGGGCAAGGCGACGGCCAAGGTCGACGGGCAGCTGGCCGCGCGCGGCACCCTCACCTTCGCGGTGGAACGATGATCGGCTCGGCTAACGGCGTCCGCATCTCGATCACGGGCCTCGGCTGTCGCGTCCCGGAGCGCGTGGTCACGAACGACGAGCTCTCCACGATGATGGATACGAACGACGAGTGGATCCGCGAGCGAACCGGTATCCGCGAGCGGCGGATCGCCGAGCCCGAGGAGGCGCTGTCCGACCTCTGCCTGCCGGCGTGCCGCGACGCGATCGAGCAGGCAGGCCTGACGCCGGAGCAGATCGACCTGATCATCGTCGCGACGGTCACGCCCGACATGGCGTTCCCGTCCACCGGCGCAATCCTGGCAGACCAGCTCGGCGCGACTGCTGCCGCGGCGTACGACCTCTCCGCCGGCTGCACCGGGTTCATGTACGCACTGGCACAGGGGTACGGGATGCTCGCCGGCGGGCTCGCCCAGAAGGCGCTGATCGTCGGCGGCGACGTCCTCTCGAAGCTCATGGACTGGAGCGACCGCTCGACGGCCGTGCTCTTCGGCGACGGCGCCGGAGCGGTCGTGCTCGAGCGGGTCGCCGACGGCGGCTTCCTCGGCTTCGAGCTGGGCGCGGACGGTTCCGGCGGCCCACAGCTCTACCTGCCGGCCGGTGGCTCCCGTACTCCGGCGAGCGCCGAATCCGTTGCGGAGCGCATGCATTTCGTGCGCATGAACGGGCGCGAGGTATTCAAGTTCGCGACGCGGGTATTGGTCAGCTCGGCCGAGGCTGTGCTGACCGAGTGTGGAAAGACCATTGACGACGTGGACGTGTACGTGCCCCACCAGGCGAACGTGCGCATCATCGAGCACGCGCGGCAGAAGCTCGGCATCCCGCAGGAGAAGACGGTGGTCGACGTCGACCGCTACGGGAACACGTCGTCCGGCTCGATTCCGCTCGCGCTGGCCGACGCCAAGGAGGATGGACGCCTCAGTGCGGGGAAGTTGGTGTTGATGACGGGAATGGGTGCCGGGCTCACGTGGGGGTCCGGTTTGATCGAATGGACTGACGGAGGACCAGGATGAGCGCGCCGAAAATCGCATTCTGCTTCCCGGGACAGGGGTCGCTCGAGGCCGGCATGGGCCGCGAGATCGCCCTGGCCGTGCCCGAGGCGATGGACGTGTACAACCGCGGCAGCGAGGCGTCGGGCCTCGACCTCGCCCGGCTCTGCTTCGAAGCGCCCGAGGAGGAGCTCGTGCAGACCGAGGTGCAGCAGCCCGCCCTCGTCGCGACGAGCCTGGCCGTGCTCGCGGCGCTGCGCGCAGAGGGCTACCGGCCTGACTTCGTGGTCGGCCACTCCGTCGGCGAGTTCGCCGCGCTCGCGGCGGCGCAGGCGCTCTCGGACGCGGAGGCGATCGGCCTCGTCCGGCAGCGCGGGCTCGCGATGGCCGAGGCCGCGCGCGAGAACCCCGGCTCGATGGCGGCGATCCTCGGCCTCGACGACGCGGTCGTCGAGAGGCTCTGCGCCCGCATCGCGGGCGTGTGGCCCGCGAACTACAACTGCCCCGGCCAGATCGTCGTCTCCGGCCAGAGCCTGTCGGTCGAGGAGTGCTGCACCGAGGCGGAGCTCCAGGGCGCCCGGCGTACGGTGAAGCTGCGCGTGTCGGGCGCGTTCCACAGCCCGCTCGTGCGCGCCGCCGCAGAGCACCTCCGTCCCGCGCTCGAGAAGGCGAAGTTCGCCGACCCGATCGCGCCCTTCATGTCGACCGTCACGGCGAAGATCGAGCCGGCGCAGCGGATGGCCTCGCTGCTCGTCGACCAGCTGACCGCGCCCGTGAAGTTCACGCAGGCGGCGCGGGAGCTGATGCGCCAGGGCGTGAAGGTCTTCGTCGAGGTGGGCCCGGGCAACGTCCTCACCGGTTTACTGAAGAGGATCGACAGGAGCGTGAAGGCGATCCCGGTGGGCGACCTGGCCTCGCTCGAGAAGCTGCGGGAGACGCTCGACTCTGCCTGAGTTCTGCTCGCTGGAA
>JBEVNN010000169.1:0-6786 GCA_040508095.1 Gaiellaceae bacterium | reverse complement strand
TCGCGGTCGTGATCGCGCTCGCCCGCGGCTCCGCCGACGCCTCCGAGCTCGTCGCCACCCGCGGAACAGGGCTCGTGCTCCTGCTGATCCCCGCGCTCGTCGCGTTCGTGGCCGCCGTGCTGGTCGCGCGCCTGCTGCCGCTCGGCCTGCGTGGTCTCGAGCGCGCCGTGCCCAAGAGCGCGCTCACCCTGCGGCTCGCCGCGCTCGGCCTCGCGCGGCGGCCCGGCTACGCGGTCGTTGCGGTGGCCTTCGTGGTCGTCTCGACCGGCTTCGCGCTCTTCGCGGCCTCGTACCGCTCGACGCTGCGTTCCGGCCAGCAGGAGCAGGCGGCCTTCGCCGTCCCCGCGGACGAGGTGGTGAAGGAGGACCTCTCGCAGCTCGTGCCGGTTCGCGACGCGGTGACGCCGGAGGTCGAGCGCTCGCTCGGCCCCGGGGTGCGCGTGAGCCACGTCGACCGCTTCGCGGGGAGCATCGCGGGCGCCGCCGACGTAACGGGCATCACCGTGCTCGGCCTGCCGCGGCCGGCGCTGGCCTCGATCGGCGGCTGGCGCTCCGACTTCGCACCCCGCGGGCCGCGCGAGCTGGCGAGGCTGCTCGACCCGCAGCGGCCGGTCGGCGTGCGAGGGCCGACGCTGCCGGCCGACGCGAAAAGGCTGGTGCTTCCGGTCGACGTGCTCGGGACCGAGATCGGCGTGATCGCCTACGTCCACGCGCGCGACGGCGCCTACGTCCCGATCCGCCTCGGACGCAGCCACGAAGGGTCGAGCCAGCGCCTCGCCGCGCGGATCCCGCCGGAGGCGCGCGGCGGCACTCTCGTCGCCTTCCGCTTCGAGCCCCCGCCCAGGCTGGAGGAGCGCGGCGCCGACGCGGGCTCGCCGGCCACGGGTACCGCGGTCTTCGGCCGGCCACTCGCCGACGGCAAACCGGTGACCGACTACGGCGACTGGATCGGGACGGTCGGCGTTGCCGGCCTCTCGCGCCGCGGCGGCGCGCGCTTCGGGTTGACGCTGACGAACGAGGTCGACACCTACCTGCGGCCGCGGCAGCCGACCGACGGGTTCGCCCTTCCGGCCGTCGTCTCGCCGCGGATGGCGCAGCTCGCGGGGCCGGACCGGCTCCTCGGCGTCGTGACCAACGGCGAGCCGATCCTCTTCCGCGTCGCCGAGGTTGCGCACAGGTTCCCGGGCGTCGCCGAGAGCGACACCTCGGACTTCGTGGTCGCCGACCGCCCGTCGCTCGAGACGGCGCTGAACGCGTCGGCGCCGGGGAGCGGCTTCCCGACCGAGCTCTGGCTCGACGTCGACTCGTCGCGGCGCGCCGCCGTCGAGGCGCGGCTGCGCAAGACGCCGTTCACGGCGCTGACGATCTCCTCCCGCGCGAACGTCGAGCACTCGCTGCGGCACGAGCCGGTCGCCCGCGCGGCGCTCGCGATGCTGGAGGCGGCGGCGCTCACGGCGGTTCTGCTCGCCCTGCTGGGACTCGTGCTCGGCGTGGTCTCCGAGCGGCGCGACGACGCGGCGGAGCTCTTCGACCTCGAGGCCCAGGGCGTCGCGCCGGCGAGCCTGCGGCGGCAGTTGCGCCTGCGTGCGTCGATGGCAGGCCTGGCCGGTGCGCTCGGGGGCCTCGCGACCGGGCTCGTCCTCTCGCTGCTCGTCGTCCGCTTCGTCGAGCTGACCGCGAACGCGACCGCACCCGAGCCGCCGCTCGTCGTCTCCGTGAACTGGCTCGCGCTCCTGGTCGCGGCCGCGGTCGCGGGGCTTCTTGCGGCCGCGCTCGTGGCCCTCGCGACGAGGCAGGCCTTCCGCGGCGCCGTCCCGGAGCGCTACGGGGAGGCGACATGAGCTTCGCCGTCGAGGCCCGCGACCTCTTCCGCGTCCACTCGACCCCCGAGGGCGATGCAGCCGCCCTCCAGGGCCTGACGCTCTCGATCCCGGAAGGCGAGATCCTCACCGTGCTCGGGCCGAGCGGCGCAGGCAAGACGAGCTTCCTCCGCATCCTCGCCGGGCTCGACCTGCCCTCTGCGGGAAGCGTGCGCGTCTTCGGCTCCGATCTCCGGACGCTCGGCGGCGCCGCTCGCGCCCGCTATCGCACGCAGAGCCTCGGTTATCTCGACCAGCACTACGAGCGAGCGCTGGCGCCCGAGCTGACGGCGCACGACCTCGTCGGGCTGCGGCTGCGCGCCGACGGCATCGAGCCCGCGGAGTGGAAGGCGCGCGCGGACGACCTGCTCGAGCGGGTGGGCCTGGCGGCAAAGGGCGGCTCGCGGCCGGCGCAGCTCTCCGGCGGCGAGCAGCAGCGGGTCGCGCTCTGCGCCGCGCTCGCGCATCGCCCGCGGCTCCTGCTGGCGGACGAGCCGACGGGCGAGCTCGACGCCGAGAGCGCGAGCCTCGTGTACGGCGCGATCGGCGAGCTGGCCGCCGCCGAGGAGTGCACGGTGGTGATCGTCAGCCACGACCCCGCCTCGACGGAGATCGCGGACCGCTACGTCCACATCCGTGACGGGCGCGTGAGCGAGGAGACCGTCGCGGGTGAGGCCACGATCGTGGTCGGCCGCGGCGGCTGGCTGCGGCTGCCGCAGGAGTTCCTCGAGCGGGCGGGGATCGGCGACCGCGCCGCCGCCGAGCTCGAGGGCGAGCGGATCGTCGTCAGCGCGGCCGGTGAGGGCCTGCGCGAAGAAGTTCCCGCGTCGCCGGCGGCCGCGCTGCCCGGCCGGCCGGTCGCGACCCTGACCGGCGTCGTCAAGACGCACGGCCGCGGCGCGACCGCGGCCCACGTCTTCGACGGCCTCGACGCGGTCTTCGAGAGCGGCCGCCTGACCGTCGTCACCGGCCCCTCCGGCTCCGGGAAGACGACCCTGCTCCACCTGCTCGCGGGCCTCGACCTCCCCGACGCGGGCGAGGTGCGGGTAGCGGGCACCGAGGTGCAGGCGCTCGATCGCCCGGGCCGCGCCGAGCTGCGGCGGCGGGAGGTCGCGCTCGTTCCGCAGCAGAGCGGGCTCGTCCCGTTCCTGAGCGCGCGCGAGAACGTCGAGCTCGGGCTCGAGATCCGCGGCCTGAGCGCCGATCCGAGCGAGTCGCTTGCCGCGGTGGGCCTCGCGGAGCGCGCCGGCCAGCGCGTCTCACGCCTTTCGGCCGGAGAGCAGGTGCGCGTTGCGATCGCTCGCGCACTCGCGGTGCGGCCGTTGCTGCTGCTCATCGACGAGCCCCCCGCCCGCCTCGACCAGGCGAACGCGCTCCGGCTCGCGACGCTGCTGACGACGCTAGCGCGCGAGAGCGGCGCCGCAGTCGTTTGCGCCACGCACGACCCGGTCGTGATCGAGCAGGCGGACGGCCGCCTGTCGCTGGCGGGGGAACCGGTCGCAGTAGGCTGAGCGCGTGGAGGGGATCAGCCTCGAGGAGCTCCAGCTTGCGGCGCGGAACCACGGCATGCCGCTCGAGGCTCTGCGCTATCCGGTCACGCCGGTCGGCCTCCACTACCTGCTGATCCACTACGACGTCCCCGTCGTCGAGCCGGAGACGTGGCGGCTGACGGTGCGCGGCGAGCGGGAGCTCGTCCTGGGGCTCGAGGAGCTCCGCGCCCGCCCGGCGGCGGAGGTGACGGTGACGATGGAGTGCGCCGGCAACGGGCGTGCGAAGCTCGACCCGCGGCCGGTCAGCCAGCCGTGGCTGCTGGAGGCTGTCGGCACGGCGCGCTGGCGCGGCACGCCGCTTCGGCCGCTCCTCGAGGAGGCCGGGATCGGCGGCGCTGTCGAGGTGCTCTGCACCGGCCTCGACCGTGGCATCGAGGCCGAGGAAGAGCAGGCGTTCCAGCGGTCGCTACCGCTCGAAGAGGCACTGCGCGGCGAGGTGCTGCTCGCCTACGAGATGAACGGCGCGCCGCTGCCGCCGCAACACGGCTTTCCGCTCCGGCTGGTCGTTCCGGGCTGGTACGGGATGACGAACGTAAAGTGGCTCGAGCGGATCGAGCTCGTCGACACGCCCTTCGCCGGCTACCAGAACTCGTGGTCGTACCGGCTGCGCCAGGCCGAGGACGAGGAGGGCGTCCCGCTCGACCGGATGCAGCCCCGCTCGCTGATGGTGCCGCCGGGGATCCCCGAGTTCATGACGCGCGACCGCACCGTTGCGGCCGGGGAGGTGCTGCTTCAGGGGCGGGCGTGGTCGGGCCACGCGCCGGTCGAACAGGTCGAGGTGAGCAGCGACGGCGGCGAGACCTGGGACGCGGCCGAGCTGGAGCCCGCGGGCGAGCCCTGGGCCTGGCGCGCCTGGTCGTTCCGCTGGAGCGCGGAGCCGGGCGAGCACGTCCTCTGTTGCCGGGCGCGCGACGAGGCCGGAAACGAGCAGCCGCACGAGCCGCCGTGGAACCTCGGCGGGTACGCGAACAACGCCGTGCAGGCGGTGCGCGTGACCGTTACGCCTTGAGCGCCGTCAGCGCGACGGCGACGAACGCCAGCGCGAGCGACGCGAGTACCACCAGACTCCCGAGACGACCCACGATTCCTCCCCTTCGCTTCCGTCCACGGTAGGGCGAAGGCGGGCCGGCGGCATCCCTCGGCCGGGGGTTCTTGACGTACATAGATGGTGCTAGTACAACTAGTTTCATCTCGTGACGGTCGTCGAAACCCCGCCACAGCAACAACCTTCGCAGGACGAGCTGGAGGCTCTGATCGAAGAGGCGCGCCGTCGTGCCCGGCGACGGCGGCTCGCCAGCACGGCCGCGGCGCTCGCTGCCGTCGTGATCACGACCGCGGTCGCCGTCATCATCATCTTTGCAAGCGGCCGGGATAGCGGCGAACGGCTCCGCGACGGGTTCCACGCTGTCCAAGCCCGCGGTCCCGTGCAGCACGCGCGGCTCGAGAATCTGAAGGCCTCTCGCTCGACAATCTCGGTCGCGACCGGGCACGTCCGTCCCACGCACGAAACGCAAGAGATCTGGTGGGACTCCCGCGGCGGCCTCTACCGGACGGTCTACCACGAGGACGGTGTCGCGGTCGCGGAGTTCGTGCAGCAGGGGTGCCAGGGCACCGGTCCCAGGCGGTTCTGCTTCCCGCCGTCGCCTTTCGACCTCAGCATCCGCGGGCTTGGCTGGCCGCCGAAGACAAACTTCGCAAGGCGCATGGCGACCGGCAGGTTCCGGGGCCGGCCGGTCGTCTGGATCGAAGGGCTCGTGCAGCCCGGAAACGGCACCCACCCCCTCGGTGGTCAGCAGGTGGCCTACGACGCGGTCACGCACCGGCCGCTCGCCCTTCGGTCGATTGCGCGGGGAGAAAACGTGCCGAGGCGCTGGCGTGGACGCGTCGTCAACGGGACGGCTGTGACGATCTTGCCGGACATGTCGGCGAAGCGCGTTTCGTTCGCCGTTCCCGACGGTGGCGCTCCGCGGAATGCAGGGACCCAGGAAGCAGGGTTCAAGAAGGCGACGCTTGCGCAGGCCCGGGAAGTTCTCGGCCTCGCCCCGCTCTGGCTCGGGCCGACGTACCGAGGTCACCGCCTTCGCTTCGTGCAGACGGCGCGCGGCGGCAGTGAGGCGGCGAACGGCGGCGCCGCGGGGATGGTGCCGTTCGTGCGCTTCGACTACGGCGCCTTCCGAATCGACGAGTTCGGTGCCCAGCGTCCACTCTGGCTCACGCACACTCCGCGGGCGGGGACGGTGCTCGCCTCGTCGGGCCTTGACTTGCTCTTTGGGCGTGATGGTCTGGCTCTCCAAGTCCTCGGCAGCCAGGGAGGCAACCTCGACGCCGGGGCCGCACTCACGCTCGTGAAGACGTTGCGACCGGTCCCAGGCGGTTAGCGCTCGGGCGGGCGCAGCACCGCGAACTCGTCCGTGATCTCCAGCCGGGGCAAGCGGAAGCGGTAGAGCGCGGCGGGTCGCCCGCCTGCGCGGCCGGGCTCGCGCCGCTCTCCGGTCGGCTCGAGCACGCCGCGCCGCAGCAACACGCGCTGGAGGTTCGTCGCCGAGACCTCGTGCCCGAGGGCCGCGACGTAGAGGTCGCGCAGCTCGGAGATCGTCACCGCCGGCGGCGCGAGCGCGAAGGCGATGTTCGTGTACGAGAGCTTCGCCCGGAGCCGGTCGCGTGCCGCCAGCACGACCGCGCGGTGGTCGAACGCGAGCTCGGGAAGCTGCGACACCGGGTGCCAGGCCGTGTCCTCGGGGACAGCCGGGTCGACTCCCGTCGGGACGAGGCCGAGGTAGGCGGTTGCGAGCTCGCGCTCCAGCGGGTTGCGGCCGGGATCGCTGAGCGTCGCGAGCTGCTCCAGGTGCGCGACCTCGCGCACGTCGACCTTCACCGCCAGGTGGCGCCGGATCGACTGTTCGAGCGTCTCGTCCGCCTCGAGGAAGCCGCCCGGGAGGGACCAGGCGCCCAGGAAGGGCTCCCGTGCCCGCCGCCAGAGCAGCACCTGCAACTCACCCTCGCGCACTTGCAGCACGACCGCGAGCGCGACGTGGGGCGAGCGCACCTTGGTAGACTCTCGCCGAGGTTTTCGCTCCACAGTCGAAAACTACCCGAAGATGACGACAGCCAACGTCGCACTACCGGCCCGGGACGTCGAGCAGGTCCTTCGCGAGGGCGGGCTCTCGCGCTTCCACAAGAAGGCGATTCTCGTCACCGGCGCCGCCTGGACGTTCGTCGCGATGGAGATCCTGCTCGTCGGCTTCGTCGCGCCGATCTTCGCCGCCGAGTGGGGGCTGAACGGACGCATGCAGGGGCTCGTGAACAGCGCCGCGCTGGCCGGCTCGCTCTGCGGCTCGCTCGTGCTGGGGCGGCTCGCCGACCGGATCGGCCGCCGC
>JBEVNN010000166.1:0-3950 GCA_040508095.1 Gaiellaceae bacterium | reverse complement strand
GATCGTGGTCGCCGGCGCGCACGGCAAGACGACGACGAGCGGGATGATCGCGTTCGTGCTCGAGCGGCTCGGGCGCGACCCGGCCTACCTGATCGGTGGCGAGATCCCGCAGCTCGGCGGCAACGCCGCCGCGGGTGAGGGGTGGCTGGTGGCAGAGGGCGACGAGTCCGACCGCTCGCTCGAGCTCCTGCGGCCTCGGGTTGCCGTGCTGACGAACGTCGAGCTAGACCACCACTCGACCTTCGCCTCGGAGGCCGAGGTGGGCGACCTGTTCGAGCGCTGGCTCGCAACCGCGCCTGAGGTCGTGCGCGGTGACGAGCTCGAGCCCGTGACGCTCCGGCTCGCGGTGCCCGGCGAGCACAACCTGCGCAACGCGGCCACGGCGCTCGCCGCGCTCGAGCATGCGGGGGTCGAGCGGGCGGAGGCGGAGCGAGTCCTCCCGGAGTTCGCCGGCGCCGCCCGGCGCTTCGAGCTACGCGGTGAGGCCGGCGGCGTGCGCGTCTACGACGACTACGGCCACCACCCGCGCGAGATCGCTGCGACGCTCGAGGCGGCGCGCGCGGCGGCGAACGGCGGCCGGGTCCTCGTCGCGTTCCAGCCCCACCTCTACTCGCGCACCCGGTACCTCGCACACGAGCTCGGCAGGGCCCTCGCGGCCGCGGACGCGGTCGCGGTGACGAAGGTCTACGCAGCGCGCGAGCAGCCGGTGCCCGGGGTCGAGGGCACGCTCGTCGTCGAGGAGCTGGCCTCCGAGCGGCCGGGGATGGCGATCGGCTGGATGCCCGAGCTCGAGGACGCGGTTCGCTTCCTCGCGCGGCGCGCGAGGCCCGGTGACCTCGTGCTGACGATCGGCGCGGGAGACGTCGAGCGCGCCGGGCCGCTGCTGCTCGAGGAGCTCGCGTGAAGGTCGAAGAGGGCGTCGCGCTCTCGCGCTTCACGACGCTCGGGGCGGGCGGCCCGGCGACTGCGTTCACCCGGCCGGAGTCGGTCGACGAAGTCGTCGAGGCGCTGGCCTGGGCGCGCGACCAGGGCCTGTCGGTGGCGACGATCGGGCTCGGCTCCAACCTGCTTGTAGCCGACGCCGGCTTCGACGGGCTCGTGCTCAAGCTCGGCGGCGAGCTCGGACAGGCGCAGGTCGAGGGGGAGCGGCTGCTGGCCGGCGGAGGCGCACCGAACGCCGTCTGCCTCCACCGAGTCCGTGCGGCCGGCCTCGGGGGGTTCGAGTTCGCGTGCGCCATCCCGGGCACGGTCGGCGGCGGCGTCTGGATGAACGCCGGGGCTTACGGGAGCGACTGGGCGCAGATCCTCGACCGGGCGCTGGTCGTGGACGAGCAGGGAGCGCGCTGGCTCACGCCGGCCGAGCTGGGCCTCCGCTACCGGCACTCGGAGCTGCGGCACGGCCAGGTCGTGGCGCGCGTGGAGTTCACGCTCTCGCCGCTGCCCGAGGAGCAGATCAAGGCGAACGTCGCCCGCCTGCAGGCGTTGCGCAAGGCCGCCCAGCCGACGAACAAGCGCACCTTCGGGAGCGTCTTCAAGAACCCCGAGCACGAGCTGAGCGCGGGCCGCATGCTCGAGGCCTGCGGGCTGAAGGGCCACCGGATCGGTGGCGCCCAGATCTCGCCGCGGCACGCGAACTTCATCGAGAACGCCGACGGCGCACGGACGGAGGATGCGATCGCGCTGATGGTCGAGGCCCGGCGCCGCGCGCTAGAGCAGTACGGGGTTGAGCTCGTGCATGAAGTCGAGTTTCTCGGCGAGCTCGAGCTCCCGGCATTGCGGTAGGAGCAGCGCCCCTTGCGGCGAAACCCGCGTCGTGTCCCAGCAGGGTCCTCGGCGCCCGCGCGCTCGCGCGGCGGTGGTCCACCTCCCCACGAGTGGAAGGACGCCGTTCGCCCGCGCGCTGCCGTCCGGCCGCTCGATCCTCGTCGGCTTCGCGATCGTGCTCGGCGCGCTCGGTCTCTACGTGCTTGCGCGCTCGACGCCGATGTTCGCGGTCGGGAAGATCGAGGTGGAGGGCGCGCCGCCGGCAGTCGCGGCCCACGTCCATGCGGCGCTGGCTCCCCTGAAGGGCGAAAGCCTGCTCACGCTCGACTCTTCCGAGGTCGCGCGGCGGCTCGCGAAGCTCCCCGATGTCG
This sequence comes from Gaiellaceae bacterium, assembly GCA_040508095.1. GTDB lineage: Bacteria > Actinomycetota > Thermoleophilia > Gaiellales > Gaiellaceae > AC-32. Next base: position 1,815 of record JBEVNN010000166.1, on the reverse strand, counting down.
CGGCCGCGGGTTACGACCGGGACTTCCCGCACACGTTGCGGGTGACCGTCCGCCCTGAGCATCCGGTCGCCGTGGCGCGACGCGGCCCGAAGGCGTGGCTCGTCGCCGCGAGCACGCGCACCATCGCGGAGGTTCCGCTGCGGACGCACGCCGGGCTGCCGCGGATCTGGGTGGCGCACTCGAATGACCCGGAGGTCGGCGCTGCGATCACCGACCGCTATGCCTTGCGCGCGGTGCGAGCGCTCGCGCTGGCCCGGACGGCGCACTTCCCGGGGCAGGTTCGTATGGTGCGGGTGCGAGAGCACGATCTGACGTTCCTGCTGGGCTCCGGGATCGAGCTGCGGCTCGGAGCCCTGAGCGCGGTGCCGCTGAAGCTCGCGGTCGCGGCGCGCGTCCTGCCAGTACTCCTCAGGCAGGGCGGTTACCTCTACCTCGACGTGAGCGTTCCGGAGCGGCCGGTAGCGGGGACAAGTCTAAACACTCAGCCTGAGGGTTAGACTCACGTACCTCGAACAGCGTTGACAGCGGACGTCCGGAGGCGTACCCTGCCGGGCGCTGAAGACGAAATGTCGAGTAAAGCTTGAGGTGGAGACGGGTTGAGCGTACGTGATCCAAGCGGGAACTACCTGGCGCTGATCAAGGTCGTCGGCGTGGGGGGTGGCGGCTCGAACGCCGTCAACCGGATGGTCGACGCCGGCCTCGGCGGGTGCGAGTTCATCGCCGTGAACACCGACGCGCAGGCGCTGCTGATGGTCGACGCGGACGTGAAGATGCCGATCGGCTCCGACGTCACCCGCGGGCTCGGCGCAGGCGCGGATCCGTCCGTCGGAAAGTCGGCCGCCGAGGAGAGCCGCGACGAGCTGAAGGAGGCGCTCAAGGGCGCCGACATGGTCTTCGTCACCGCCGGCGAGGGAGGCGGCACCGGCACGGGTGCCGCGCCGACCGTCGCGCGGCTCGCACACGAGATCGGCGCACTCACCGTCGGGGTGGTCACGCGGCCGTTCTCGTTCGAGGGCCGGCGCCGCGCCGAGATCGCCTCGCGCGGCGTCGACGAGCTCCGCGAGGAGGTCGACACGCTGATCGTGATCGAGAACGACCGCCTGCTGCAGGTCGTCGAGAAGCGCACCTCGATCCTCGACGCCTTCACGCTCGCCGACGACGTGCTGCGCCAGGGCGTCCAGGGCATCACCGACCTGATCACGATTCCCGGGCTCGTGAACCTCGACTTCGCCGACGTCCGCACGATCATGAACGAGGCCGGTTCGGCGCTGATGGGGATCGGCACGGCATCGGGCGAGAACCGCGCGACCGAGGCTGCGCGCTCCGCGGTCTCGTCGCCGCTGCTCGAGTCGTCGATCGAGGGCGCGACGGGCGTCCTGCTCAACGTCACCGGGGGGACAGACATCGGACTCTTCGAGGTGAACGAGGCGGCACAGGTGGTCACCTCCGCCGCCGACCAGAACGCGAACGTGATCTTCGGCGCCGTGATCGACGAGTCGCTCAAGGACGAGGTGCGCGTGACGGTGATCGCCACCGGCTTCGGTCCCGCCAAGGTTCGACGTCGCCGCCGGGCGGAAGAGCCTGCGGACGAAGCGCGCCGCGAGCAGGAAGGCGACCGCGAGCAGCCGAGGGACCGCTTCGAGGTCGGGGACGACATCCTCGAAGTACCGTCCTTCCTGCGCGACTAGCTCCGCACGCAAATGTTTAGCCGTCGGTTGCGGCGGCAATGACTGCTGTGCCCTCTCGGGTCGACCGTAGCGGTTGACCCGCGATGACCCGGTCCGGCCGCCCCGGCCTCGAGTGTCAGTCGAAGCC
>JBEVNN010000160.1:0-2649 GCA_040508095.1 Gaiellaceae bacterium | reverse complement strand
CGCTAACACACGGGCGTTACTCGAGTCCCGAGAGGTCGATCCCGCAGCTGTCGGCCGCGCCGAAGACCGCCGGGATGATGGGGCTGTCCTCGAAGTGGTCGATGCCCTTGTTGTTGCTGAGAACGCGGGTGTTCTTGTTGTGGCCTGCGAGCACGCCCGGGCCGCCGTTGAACCCGCCGGCGACGCCGAGGCCAAGCGCCCAGAAGCGCGGCTGGCCCGACGCGGCGTACGCGGTCACGAAGCAGCTCGCCTGCTGGTCGCTGAGCTGGATCGCGCCTTCGGAAATGCCGGCGAAGGTGTCCTTCGCGGCCTGCGGGGTGCTGAGGTCGAACAGCAGCCAGTGCCCCGACTTCGTCGACTGCTTGAGACCCTGCAGCGACGACGACACGCGGATGCAGTCGAAGGCGGCCGCAGAGCCAACGCCGACGAGCCCGAACGCGAGCACGGCGACGCCGATGGCGAAACGGTGTTTCATGTGTCCCCTTCCTCGTAGAAACGGCGGGCGTCCCGCCTGCCGCCCCAGCAAGCTAAGGGGGTGGCGCAGCGGAGTCAACCGGCCGAACGTCTGGTGTCGCCGACCCGGGTACGCGGGTACCCTCCGCCGCGTGGTTCAGCCGGAAACCACCGTCGAGCCGCGCCGGTGAGGCAGGTCTGGCCGGGCGCGCCGTTCCCTCTCGGCGCGACCTGGGACGGCGAGGGGACGAACTTCTCGCTCTTCAGCGAGCACGCCGAACGCGTCGAGCTCTGCCTCTTCGGCGACGACGGCGAGGAGCGCGTCCCGCTCGAGGAGCGCAACGCCTTCAACTGGCACGGCTACCTCCCCGGCGTCGGCCCCGGCCAGCGCTACGGCTACCGCGTCCACGGCCATTACCGCCCGCGAGAAGGGCATCGCTTCAATGCCGCCAAGCTGCTGATCGACCCCTACGCGAAGGCGATCGAGGGAACGGTCGACTGGTCGGCTGGGCACGTGTTCCCGTACGTGATGGACGGGAGCGAGGATGCCGACCTGCGCGCAGACGGCCAGGACGACATGGCGGCCATCCCGAAGTGCGTCGTCGTCGACCCGTCCTTCGACTGGGAGGGTGACGAGCCGCTCAACATCCCCTGGTCGTCGACGGTCATCTACGAGGTCCACGTCAAGGGGTTCACGGAGCGCCTCGGCCCGCTGCGGGAGGAGCTCCGGGGCACGTACGCCGGGCTCGCGAGCGACGAGGCGATCGAGCACCTGCGCGCGCTCGGCGTGACCGCAGTGGAGCTGCTTCCGGTGCACCACATCGCCGACGAGCACTTCCTCCTCGATCGCGGTCTGACGAACTACTGGGGCTACAGCTCGATCGGCTTCCTCGCGCCGCACGCGCTCTACTCGGCGAGCGGCACCGGCGGCGAGCAGGTGCGCGAGTTCAAGGGGATGGTCAAGGCGCTCCACCGCGCGGGGATCGAGGTGATCCTCGACGTCGTCTACAACCACACGGCCGAAGGCAACCACCTCGGCCCGATGCTCGCGTTCCGCGGCGTCGACAACGCGTCGTACTACCGGCTCTCGCCCGACGACCCGCGCTACTACGTCGACTTCACCGGCACGGGCAACTCGCTCAACCCGGTGCACCAGAGCGTGCTGCGGCTGATCATGGACTCGCTGCGCTACTGGGCCATGGAGTGCCATGTCGACGGCTTTCGCTTCGACCTCGCGGCTGCGCTCGCGCGCGAGTTCTGGGACGTGAACCGCCTCGCCGCCTTCTTCGACGTCATCCACCAGGACCCGGTGCTCTCGCAGGTGAAGCTGATCGCGGAGCCATGGGACGTCGGCCCGGGCGGCTACCAGGTCGGCAACTTCCCGGTCCTCTGGACGGAGTGGAACGGGCTCTACAGAGACACCGTGCGCGACTTCTGGCGCGGAGCGACCAACGGCGTCGGCGACTTCGCGGCCCGGCTCACGGGCTCGAGCGACCTCTACGCCGAGGACGGGCGGCGACCGGTCGCGTCGATCAACTTCATCACCGCTCACGACGGCTTCACCCTGCGCGACCTCGTCTCGTACAACGAGAAGCACAACGAGGCGAACCTCGAGGACAGCCGCGACGGCACCGACGACAACCGCTCCTGGAACTGCGGTGCCGAGGGCGAGACGGATGATCCGGAGGTGAACGCGCTCCGCCGCCGCCAGCAGCGCAACTTCCTCGCGACGCTGTTCCTCTCGCAGGGCGTGCCGATGCTGCTCGGCGGCGACGAGCTCTCGCGCACCCAGCTCGGCAACAACAACGCCTGGTGCCAGGACAACGAGCTCTCGTGGTTCGACTGGGAGGTCGCCGACGACCAGCGCGAGCTGCTCGACTTCACGCGGCGGCTGATCTTGATGCGCCGCCACCACCCGGTCTTTCGGCGGCGTTACTTCCTCCAGGGCACGAGCGTGACCGGCTCCGGACTGCCCGACGTGTGGTGGTTCCGGCCCGACGGACGGCGCATGACGAGGCGCGACTGGGAGGACGGCAGCGTGCGCTGGATCGGGATGTTTCTCAACGGCGAGGAGCTGCACGAGACGACCTCCCGGGGCGAGCCGATCGGCGACGAGTCGTTCCTGCTGCTCTTCAACGCGCACCACGAACCCCGCACCTTCCAGCTCCCCACCCGGCGGTTCGGCGCGCGCTGGAA
>JBEVNN010000148.1:0-2832 GCA_040508095.1 Gaiellaceae bacterium | reverse complement strand
TCCCAGCCTCGGGCGCCACGGGCCAGCAGCCGGCCGCCAAGGACGTGCCGGCCATAGCGGCCCAGCGCCTTGCGCGTGTTCGTGCCGGTGAACCCGCTGGGTGCCAGCCCGGCCCGCCGCTGGAAGCGCTTGGTCGCTGCGCTCGTCAGCGGCCCCTTCAGGCCGTCGATCGACCCCGCATAAAGCCCGCGCGCGCGCAGGGCGACCTGCAAGGCAGCGACGCCGGCGTCGCGCGATGCGGCCGCGGGCGCCGGCAGCAGCGCCACGAGGACGACCAGCACCACGGTGAGCCTGAGGCCGCAGGCACTCATACCACTCCTTGTCTCGGACCACTGGCCGGACATTCCGGCCGCTACCGCGTAAGTACCCCGAGCGCAGGCTCAGGCGCTCAGCTTCTCGCGCAGGCGCTCGTTGACGACCTTCGGGTTCGCCTTGCCGCCTGTCTCCTTCATCACCTGGCCGACGAAGAAGCCGAGCAGGCCCTCCTTGCCGCCGCGGTACGCCTCGACCTGCTGCTCGTTCTCGCTCAGGATCCGGTCGATCACCGGGTCGAGCTCGCCAACGTCGGCGATCGCCGCCTCGGCGAGGTAGCGATCCGCCGAAAAACCGGGCGACGCGCTCGCCGCGAGCGCCTCCGTAAAGGCCGTGCGTGGGATCTCGCCGCGCCGCTCGATCACCTTTCCGAGCTCATCCGCGTCCACGGCCGCAGGGTCGAGCCCGAGTGCCGCGAGCTCGTTCATGACGACGTTTGCCACCGCTGCGCGCTCGCCCGGAATCCGCGAGTAGAGCTCGTCGCGCCCGCTTGTCACGAGGCCCTCCGCGAGTGAGAACCCGACCTCGGCCTCCAGACGCCGGATCCGTGCCGACGGCAGCTCCGGCAGCTCGCCCCGCATCCGTTCGACGAGCTCACGCGACGGTTCGAGCGGCACCAGATCGGGCTCCGGGAAGTAACGGTAGTCCTGCGCCTCCTCCTTCGAACGCAGTGGCGGCGCCGACTCGTTGCCCGGGTCGAAGTGCAGCGTCTCCTGGTCGACCTCGCCGCCCGACTCCCAGATCTCGACCTGCCGCCGCACCTCGCGGTCGATCCCCTTGGCGGCGAAGTTGAACGAGTTCATGTTCTTCAGCTCGGTACGCGTCCGCAGCTCGTCCGAGCTCTCGGGCCGCACCGACACGTTGACGTCGAACCGCAGTGAGCCCTTCTCCATCTCCGCATCCGAGATGCCGAGCTCGACAACCGTCTGCCGCAGCAGCTGCAGGAACTGCTTCGCCTCCTCGGCCGAGCGGATATCCGGCTTCGTCACGATCTCGACGAGCGGCGTGCCGCAGCGGTTGAAGTCGACGAGCGAGCGGTCAGCGCCGTGGATCCGGCCCTCGGCGCCGCCGACGTGGATCGTCTTCGCGGCGTCCTCCTCGAGGTGGGCGCGTTCGATCCCGACCACAGCGTCACCGTCGGGGCCCGGGACCGTGAAGGCCCCGTCCACGCAGAGCGGCTCGTCGTACTGGGAGATCTGGTAGCCCTTGGGGTTGTCCGGATAGAAGTAGTTCTTGCGATGGAAGATCGCCCGCTCGGGGACGCGGCAGCCGAGCGCGTGCCCGAGCAGGATCGTCCACTCGACCGCCTTCCGGTTCGGAACGGGTAGCGCGCCCGGGAACGCCAGGCAGACCGGGCACGTGTGCGTGTTCGGCGGGTCGAAGTACGCGACCTCGCACCTGCAGAACATCTTCGTCCGCGTCTTCAGGTGGACGTGGATCTCGAGGCCGATGACGGGTTCCCAGCTCACTTCAAGTGCTCCGGGACGAAGTCGAAGCCGATCGCGCGCTCGAGCGCGTGCCCGGCCCGGAAGAGCAGGTTCTCCGAGAACTGCGGGCCGATCAGCTGGAAGCCGACGGGAAGCCCCTCAGAGAGGCCGCACGGAATCGAGAGGCCGGGCAGACCGGCCATGTTCGACGGGATCGTGAGCAGGTCGGCCGCGTACATCGCGAGCGGGTTCGCGGTGCGGGCGCCGAGCTCGAAGGCGACCGTTGGTGACGTGGGGCTGACGAGCACGTCAAACTGCTCGAAGGCGGCGTCGTGCTCCTGCCGGATGACCGTGCGCACCTTCTGCGCCTGGCCGTAGTACGCCTCGTAGTAGCCGGCCGAGAGCGCGTACGTGCCGAGCATGATCCGGCGCTTGGGCTCGTCGCCGAAGCCGGCGTCGCGCGTGCGGTCGTACATCGTGCGGACGTCACCGTTCTCGACGCGCAGGCCGTAGCGGACGCCGTCGTAGCGCGCGAGGTTGGACGACGCCTCCGAGGGGGCGATCAGGTAGTAGCAGGGCAGGCCGTACTCGACCGATCGCGGGAGGCGGCACTCCCCCACCTCGGCGCCGAGCTCACGGGCGAGCTCGATCGTGCGGTTGACCGCCTCGGTCACGCCGGGCTCGATTCCATCGGCTTCGTTCAGCTCCTTGGGGACGCCGATGCGCAGACCCTGGAGATCCTCGGCCTCGGGGATCTCGATCGGCTCAGGGAGCACGACGGTGGTCGAGTCGGCGGGGTCGCGGCCGGCGATGACCTTATACAGCAGCGCGGTATCGCGAACCGTCTTCGCGGTCGGGCCTACCTGGTCCAGCGACGACGCGAACGCGACGATGCCGTAACGCGAGACGGTGCCGTAGGTCGGGCGCAGGCCGACATTCCCGCAGAGCGCCGACGGCTGCTTGATCGAGCCACCCGTGTCCGAGCCGAGCCCCCACGGTGCGAGCCCGGCCGAGACGGCGGCAGCCGTGCCGCCGCCCGAGCCGCCCGGGACCCGGTCGGGATCCCAGGGATTGTGGGTCGGGCCGTAGGCCG
>JBEVNN010000111.1:0-3820 GCA_040508095.1 Gaiellaceae bacterium | reverse complement strand
AGGCTTGTGCCCCTCACTGTCTAGAGCTCCAGCGTCCGCGTGGCGCCGAACGCGTCGAGGAAGCGGCGGTCGTGGCTGACGAGCACGGCAGCACCCTCGTAGTTCTTGAGCGCGAGCTCGAGCTGCTCGATCGCCTCCAGGTCGAGGTTGTTCGTCGGCTCGTCGAGCACGAGCGCGTTCACGCCTCGTGCAGCGAGCAGGGCGATCGCTGCGCGGCTCCGCTCGCCGGGTGACAGCGAGCGTCCCGGGCGGAGGACGTCGTCCGCGCCCAGCGCGAAGGTCGCCAGGAGCGAGCGTGCCGCGCCCGCGTCCTGGCCGCTCAGCCCGCAGAAGCGCTCGAGCAGCCGCTCCTCTCCGGCGAACGGCCCCTGGCCCTGCGGCAGCTCGCCGAGCACGGTGCCCGGCCCGAGCCGGCGCTCGCCGCCTGTCAGCGGGAGCTCGCCCAGAAGCGCCTTCAGCAGCGTCGTCTTGCCGGCCCCGTTGCGGCCGACCAGCGCAAGCCGGTCGCCATGCCGCAGCTCGAGGTCGACCGGGCCGACGCGGAAGCCGTTGCGCTCGACGGTCGCGGCCGAGAGCCGAGCGACCAGGTCGCCGCCGCGCTGTGCCGGGCCGAGCGAGAGCCGCAGCTGCCACGGCGTCCACGGCTTCTCGACCTGGTCGAGCTGCCCGAGCTTCTTGGCGGCGGCCTTCTTGATGTCCTTCGTCTTCTTCTTCTTGCGGCCCTGGCCGTAGCCGCGTTCCTCCCACCGGCGCATCCGCCTCGCCTGTTCCTCGAGCCGCGAGTGCTCGGAGACGTATCCCGCGTAAGCGGCCTCGTGGCGCTTGCGACCCGCCGAGCGCTGCGCGATGAACTCGCTCCAGCCGCCTGCGTACACCCGCACGCGCCGCGTCTCGGCCTCGAACTCGACGATGCTCGTCATCCGCTCCAGGAAGGCACGGTCGTGCGAGACGGCCACGATGCCGCCGCGGTGGCGGTCGACGAAACGCTCCAGCAGCTCGAGCGCCGCGAAGTCGAGGTCGTTCGTGGGCTCGTCGAGGAGAAGGACGTCGGCGTCGGCGGCCAGGATCGCCTCCAGGTTCCTCCGCGCCGCCTCGCCGCCGGAGAGGCCGTCGACTGCACGCTCCTGCACCAGGTAGGCGACCTCCAGCCCCGGAGGCTCGCGCGACACGCGGCCGCCGTCGGGCTCCTCCAGCCCGGCGAGCACGCGCAGCAGCGTCGACTTGCCGATCCCGTTCGGGCCGACGACGCCGATCCGGCTGGCCGGCGTCACCGAAAGCGAGAGCCCGGCGAGAACGACGGTGTCGCCGTAGGACTTCCTGATGTTGTGTGCGGCGAGCGTGCCGCGAGATCGATGCATGCGGAGAACCCCCTGACGAAGGAACGAGAACGCGTGTGTTCGGTCAGCGGTTCCGCATAGAGCGGGCGCGAGGCCCGCAGGAAATCTAGTCGACAGCCGTCACTCGCGCGTGGTACAAGCTTCGGCAGGATGCTGCGCTCAGCGGCGCTCGGCGCCGCGATTGCGTTGGTCTCCGCCGTTGGGGCCTCGGCGGAAGTCGTTGCGCGTGGCGTCCAGGACGGGTTCCTTGCTCTGAACGGGAAGGCGATGCCGTCCGTCGCGTTCGTGCGGGGCTCGACGCTCTACGTCTCGACCCGGTCGGCGACGGGCAAGTGGACGCCGGCCGCCGCAGCCTCGGTTTCGCCCGGCTCGACGGTGACCGCCTTCAAGGTCGGCTCGGCCGGGCCGGTCGTGCTCGTCGAGAGCGCGGACGTGCGGACGCTGCTACTTGTGCGGCGCCGGTCGGTCGGCTGGCAGACGATCCGCCTTGCCAAGGTCACCGCTCCTCGCTTCCGTCTCGGCTGGCCCGGGCTCGTGCTCACCCGCGCGGGCCTCCCGGTCGTCGCCTACACACGCTGGAACGGCGTCAACCTGAACAGCCAGCTGCTGGTCACGCGAGTCGACGGAAAAGGCCGGCTGACCACGCGCAGGATCACGGACGAGGGCTTCCCGAAGAGCCTCGTCCCGCCGCCGGCTGCACCCGTGCTGTTCGGCAACGTCGTCCACGTGGTGGAGTCGTACGGCTACCGCGGCGTGCTCGGCGCGCTCGAGTGGTTCCCGCGCGGGAAGACCTGGACCGGCTTCGGCCTCGACGCCGGGGTCGGCGACTTTCCGGTCGGTCCCGTGCTCGCGGGGCTGAGCCCGAGCGGCGTGCTGCACGCTGCGTGGACGGAGTCGCTGACCTCCTTCGACACCGCGCCCGTCACGCTCGCCGTGCGGCGGAAGATCGCGAGCTCGAAGTTCGTCCTCGACCGCGCGCTCGTCACCGGCCTTGCGCTTCCGTCGACGGGGGCGGAGGTGGCGGCGAACGCATGGGTCGGGCTCGACGCCTTCGGCCAAACCGGCGACCAGTACGTGTGGGCCGGAACGATCGCGCGCGGGAAGAGCGCGATCGAGGTCGACGGCTGGCTCGCGGGACTGGCGGTTGCGCCTCGCGGCGGGCGCGACCTGCTGCTCGGCGGGCCCGAGGGGCTGCGCTGGTTCCGGTCGCCGCAGAGGCCGAACACGCGCGTCACGCTCGACGCGAGCGACTTCGGAGACTCGATCGCGCTCGAAGGGACCGTCAGCGGCGTTTCCTCGGGGAGCGTGCAGATCTTCCGCGAGCGGCCGGGCGGGCCTCGCCGGGCGATCGGCCGTGCGGCGATCAGCGGCGGTTCGTTCTCCTTCACCGACCGCCCGACTACGCGACCGCTCCTTTACCGCGCCGTTTACTCAGGCGCGGGAGGCGTGCCGTACGCGTCGTTGACGCCCGAGCCCGTCGGCCGCTAGCGCCCGCAGCTACAGATCGGAGCGCCCAGCTCGTGGCGTTCCAGGCGCATCCCGCAGCGGCCGCACGTGGCCGGTAGCAGCTGGGCCCGGACGAACAGCGCGCGCATCAGGGCCGCCCAGAAGGCGAAGTACAGCACCACGAAGGCCGGGGAGTTCACGAAGGGCTTATCGGCTGCGCCTGGCAAGCGGTTTAGCGTCGGTACTATGCGTTCCGTGAGCTGGCTGTCTGTTGCCTTGCTCCTCTGTGCGGTCGCCGTGGTGATCGGGGCCGAATGGCCCCGGCTCAGCGAACGGCTGGGCCTGGAGGCTCGCCGTAAGCGCAAGCGGGCCCGGCGGAAGTCGCAGCTGAAGCTTCTCCGTAATGAGACCGACGACTTCGCCGCGAGCGTCGAGCGCGACCTCGACCAGCTGCCGACGATCGAGGATTACGACCGCCGCAACTAGCGGATGCTGAACGTGGTGCCCAGGCGCCGCGTGTTCGGCAGCGTCGTTGCGCCGTTCTCGTTGTTCTTCGTCTCCTGCACGTCGGAGGCGGTGAACACGAGCGTGTGTCGGCCGCGGCCTAGTTCGCCGATCGGCACCTCGGCACGGTTCGCGCCGGGGAAGTAGACGACCCGCCGAGGGCGGCCGTCGACGGCCGCGAGCAAGGCCGGCCAGTCGACGCCGGATCCCCGGTCGCTGACACGCAGCACGACCTTCCCGCGGGGCCGGACGCTGCGGGTCAGCAGCCGCACTGACGGCGGCGTCACGTCGTTGACCCAGAAGCGGAAGCGGAACGGGCCCGCGGCTCGACGGCTGCGGGTGTCGAACACGAGGTCGTACAGGCCCGGCGCCGGGCGGAACACGCCCACCGCGGGCTCGGGGCCGAAGAAGCTCGGCTGGTAGGGGTTCAGCCGGATCGGCAGGGCGGTGTAGCCGGCGAGCCGGTCCTCGCTCCCGGCCTGAACCAGGCGCGGCGAGACGCTCCCGGAGAGGACGACCGCGCCGGCGTTCGC
>JBEVNN010000081.1:0-6015 GCA_040508095.1 Gaiellaceae bacterium | reverse complement strand
ACGAGCAGGTGCGGCGCCGAGCCGTGCAGCAGGCCGAGCGTGACGCCCGAGTACGCAGGGTGCGAGAGCGATCCCTGGCCCTCGACGAAGAGCAGCTCCCCGCCGCGGCGGTGGCCCTCCACGACGAGCTGCTCCGCCGCGCCCGCCAGGAAGTCCGACACGACGGCGTCGACCGCGATTCCCCAGCCGGCGATCGCGATCCCGGTCTGGCCGGTCGGGACGAAGACCGAGCTGAGCCCGCGGCGGCGGGCCTCGAGGTCGAGCTCGAGCGCGACGGTCTTCTTCCCGATCGCGCAGTCGGAGCCCACCGTGAGCACGATCGTCGCCGGGAGCTCGAGGTTCTCGCCCGTGGGGACGTTGAGGCCCTCGGGCGGCTTGCGCAGATCGCGCAGCTCGACGCCGTGCTCGCGCGCGAGTGCCACGAGCTCCTCGTCCTCGGTGACGAACTCGTGCAGACCGCTCTCGACGTCGAGCCCCGCCGCGATCGACTGCTTCAGCAGCTCGCGCCACGCGGGCGGGAAGCGGCCGCCCTGCGTGGCGACGCCCACGACCGCCGTCGTGGGCCCGAACGGCAACGCCTCTTCGACCGTCGCCACGACCGGGATGCCGCCGTAGCTCTCCCCCGCGTGCGTCGAGTCGAGGATCGCCACGGTGGGGTCCGGCGCGTAGCGCAGGATCCCGCGCGCCGTCTTGCCGTAGTGCGGGTCGTCGGAGCGGCCCTCAGCGAGGATCAGATAGCGCTTTTCCGACACGGTGTCTGACACAGAGGAGGCAGCTGGCTCGACGTGTGTTCCCTGCTCCGGAGCCCGCCGTGACGGTCTCGTCACACGTGCGTGACACTTTCGTTTGCGTGTCTGACACCGAGGCCCGGGGCGTCGGCCGGGAGCTGCACGCCGTCGACGAGCTCGACGCCCGGCCAGGGGTCCTCGACGAGTAGCAGGTTCCCGTCCAGGTCGACGTGGTCGAACAGGCTCGCGCAGGCCGCCCCCGCCGCGACCGCGAGGCCCGACTCGTTCATGCAGCCGAGCATCAGCCCGAGGCCGAGCGCGCGGCCCGCGTGCGCCATCCGCACCGCCTCGCGGATCCCGCCCGACTTGGCAAGCTTCACGGTCAGGCCGTGCGCCCGCTCGGCGCAGGCGGCGACGTCGTCCAGCGTGTGGCAGTCCTCGTCGACGTAGATCGGAAGCGGCGAGCGGCGCTTCAGCTCCGGCCCGCCGGGGTCGCCGGCACGCAGCGGCTGCTCGCAGTACTGGACGCCGAGCTCCGCGAGCTGCGGCAGCGCCTCGAGCGCCTCGTCCAGCGACCACGCCTCGTTCACGTCGACCTGCAGCGGCACGTCCGAGACCTCGCGCACGGCACGGACGCGCTCCACGTCCCGCCCGTCCCCCGCGCCGAGCTTCAGCTTGAGCCGCTTGAACCGCCCGCGCACCTTCTCCGCACGTCTCGCCATATCGGCGGGATCGCCGAGCCAGATCGTCCACGACGTCGGCGGCCCTTGCCGCCGCAGCCCGAGCAACCGCCACACGGGCAGGCCGACGAGCTTCCCGCAGAGGTCGTGGAGCGCGGCGTCGATCGCCGCCTTGGCCGCCTGCTCGCCGGGGCGCTCGCGCAGCCGCGCCTCGATCTCCTCGAATGCGAACGGGTCCATCCCGGAGAGCAGCTCCCCCGCCTCCACCGCGAACGCGCGCGCCGACTCCGCGGACTCGTCGTAGCGCTCGATCGGCGCCGCCTCGCCGAAGCCGCTGACGCCGTCGTGCCGGAGCTCGACGTAGACCACCTCGGCCTCGTCGGACGCGCCGCGTGAGATGACGAAGGTCTCGGCCATCCGCACTGTCGCGATCCGGGCCTCGAGCTGCACGGCGGATACCTTAGAACGCCGTGCGATCGCTGGCGTCCTACCTCCGCGGCCTCGACCCGCACCTTCCGCGCACGGTGTGGGTCGTCCAGGCGGGCGGCGTCGTGAACGCGCTCGGCAACGGCGTGGTCTTCCCCTTCGCGGTCATCTACCTGCACAACGTGCGGGGGATCTCGTTCGCAGACGCGGGTTTCGCGCTCGCGATCGGCGGCGCCGCCGCCCTGGCCACCGGGCTGGTGGCGGGCACATTGGTCGACCGGGTCGGCGGGCGGAACACGCTCGTGCTCGGCCTCCTGGTTCAGGCAGTCGCGTTCACGCTGTTTCCGCTCATTCGCGAGCCGTGGCATGCCTACGCGCTGTTCGCCGTGGACGGGATCGGGACCGCCTGCTTCTGGCCAGGCCAGTCGACGCTGCTCTCGCGACTCACTCCCGCGGAGGACCGGCACGCGGCCTTCGCGCTGCAGCGCGTGAGCATGAACCTCGGGATCGGGATCGGCGGCGTGGTCGGCGGCCTGATCGCGACCACCTCCGACCCCGGGAGCTTCACACGGATGTTCATGCTGGACGCCGCGACGTTCCTTGTCTTCGCAGCGGTGCTGGCGGCCGTGCGGGAGCCGTATCCGGACGAGCCCGAGGCGCATGAGGAGGAGCAGGGCGGCTACCGCGCTGTCCTGCGCGATCACAACTTCCTCGCGCTCACGGGCCTCAACGTCCTCTTCGTGGCGGTCGGTTACGAGGTGTTCGCGCTACTGCCACCGTTCGCGAAGAACTACGCCGGCGTGAGCGAGCGCTGGGTCGGCTTCATCTGGCTCGCCAACACGCTGCTCATCGTCCTGATCCAGCTGCCGGTGTCGAAGGCGCTCGAGGGACGGCGGCGGATGGCTGCGCTCGCGCTGATGAACCTCCTCTGGGCGACCGCCGCGCTACTCGTGCTCGCAGGCGGCGAGCTCCTGAACGGCACCTCGGCCGCATTGATCTTCATGACCGCGACGATGGTCTTCGCCCTCGGCGAAACGCTGCAGGGGCCGACGCAGGCGCCGCTCGTCGCCGACCTCGCGCCCGACCATCTGCGGGGCCGCTACTTCGCGCTCGGCTCGATGTCGTGGAGCGCCGGCTCGATCCTCGGCCCCGCGGTCGGCGGGCCGCTGCTCGGCTGGCACCCACTCGCGGTGTGGCCGCTCGCGGCCGCCGTCTGCGTGGGCTCGGCGCTGGGGTGCCTGGCCCTCGAGCGGAGGCTGCCGACCGGCGTGCGCCGCACCCCGAAGCCGGAGGCCGTCCCCGTGACGCCGCTCATACCGCCGCTAGACTTGGCGGCCGAGCGCCTGTAGCTCAGGGGATAGAGCGCGCGCCTCCGGAGCGCGAGGTCGCAGGTTCGATTCCTGCCAGGCGCATCTCCCGCGTGGCTGAGCGGACTCGAGCGGCTCCGGCGGGAACGATTCACCTTTCGGGCGCGCCGCCGTTCACGCCGTAGGCCGCTCCTTTCGATCCGATTAACCCAGGTGGGCCAGATCAGGGTGCGCTCGGCGCTCGTCTCAATCAGAGAGAGCCGACACGCTGAGGAGGGGGAGATGGAGAGACGGCACGCGTACTGGGCCGGTGTCACGACGCTAGCGCTCGTGCTCGTCGCGGCGTGCGCGGGCGCAGGCCTCGGCACTCCCGCCGCCTTTGCCCGAAGCACCGAGCGCCCGAACATCATCGTCGTGCTGACCGACGACCAGCGCTGGGACACGCTCTCGGCGATGCCGACGGTCGAGAAGGAGCTCGTCGCGCACGGGGTCACGTTCAGGAACAGCTTCGTGGCCAACTCGCTCTGCTGTCCCAGCCGTACCAGCCTGCTGACCGGTAAGTACTCCCATTCCACGGGTGTGTATCGGAACCTGCCGCCGCACGGCGGCTTCCCGTCGTTCCGCGACTCCCGCACGATCGCGACGGTGTTGCACGGAGCTGGCTACACGACCGCCCTCTTCGGCAAGTACCTGAACCGGTACGGCGTCGGGGCAGCCGATGCGCATTACGTCCCGCCCGGCTGGGATCATTGGACTGCGTTCCTCGGCAAGACGGCGTACTACGACTACCGCCTCGTCGACCAGGGACGCGTGCGGAACTACGGGCACGCGCCCTCCGACTACTCGACTGATGTGCTCGCGCGCAAGGCCGTCTCCTTCGTGGCGCATGCCCAACGGCCGTTCTTCCTCGAGTTCACGCCGTTTGGCCCGCACGAGCCGGCGACCCCACCCCCGCGCTATGAGAAGGCCTTCGAGCAGTCCTCCTGGAAGAAGCCGCCGAGCTTCGACGAGCGCGACCTGTCGGACAAGCCGGCCTACATCCGCAGGCTCGCACCTCTGAACCAGAAGCGGCTCGAGCAGGCGGAGCGCTTCCGCCGCCACCAGCTCGCGGCGGCCCTCGCCGTCGACGATGCCGTCCGCGCGCTCGTGAAGACCCTCAAGGCCAGGCACATCCTCAGGTCGACGATGATCGTCTTTGCTTCCGACAACGGCGTCACCTTGGGCGAGCACCACCTGATCGCCGCGCGCAAGCTCGTCCCCTACGAGGAGTCGATCCGCGTCCCGCTCGTGATCCGGTACGACCCGTTGACGCGTGCGCGCCCGCGCGAGGAGGGCCGGCTCGCCGTGAACATCGACCTCGCACCGACCTTCGCGGCGCTCACGGGCCGGACGATGCCGGGCGCCGAAGGGCGGAGTCTGCTGCCGCTGCTGGCGGGTCATAACCCGCCCTGGCGACACGACTTTCTGATCGAGCACCTCGTCGGCCGGCCGCAGCCCGACGTGCCGACCTACTGCGCCGTGCGCGGCAAGCGGTACAAGTACGTCCTCTACCAGACGGGGGAGGAGGAGCTCTACGACCTACAGCACGACGCCGGCGAGCTCGCGAACCAGGCCTCCAACCCGACACTCGCCCCACTGAAGGCGCGCCTGCGCTTGCGGCTCGAACATCTCTGCAGGCCGCGACCGCCCGGCTACACCGCCTTCTCGCCGCCGAACTCCCGTTCCGCGCACTCCAGGCAATAGAACACGAGCTCGGGCGGCTCGTCCTCGGTCAGCCACGCTTGCCAGCGAGCCTCGTCGGCCGGCAGCCAGACTGCCTCGCACTCAGCGCACGTTGGGATCAGCGCGACCCGCTCGAGAGGCATGGGCCGAGTGTACGAAGTGCTCCGCCGGCCTGACAACGACCGAAAGGCCAGTGGCCGGTTAGGGCACGTCCTCAACCACCAGCACGGGCGGCTGGTCGGCGTCGTCGTCTCCGCTCTGGGCGCGCACCGACTGCCGCAGGCAATGGAGTCGCAGACCCAAAAACAGTCTGACCCCCCAGCTCTCCCCTTTCCGAGGGGTGGTGTCGGTGCGCGCAGATTGCATGCTCCCGCGTCACCGACCGGCGGTCAAGGATCGCGGCTTCACCCTAGACCCCGGGCCAGGTCAACCCCAGACAGCAGCGCTGGCCCACCGGAAAGGTGGCGTTCGGGATGAGTTCGCTGTTTGCAAAGATCGCCCCGTGCTGACGTGGGCGGAGTTGGAGACGGCCGCGCCGGACATCACCGCGCGCGGCCGAGAGTTGCTCGAACGGTTCCAGTTTGTGTTCGTCGGGACGCTGACCAAGGACGGGTCGCCGCGGGTAAACCCTTGCGAGGCGTACGTGATCGACGGTCACCTGCTGCTGAACATGATGCCGCAGTCGCTGAAGGCGCTCGACCTACTGCGCGATACCCGCATCTACGTTCACACTCCGGTCACGTCGAAGGACGCCAGCGAGGGTGGAGAGTTCAAGCTCGCCGGTCGCGCGTCCGTACTGGAGGACGCAGCGCTGCGCCGCAAACTCGACGACCTCTTCTGGGAGATGATCCGGTGGCGCCCGGCGCCGGACTCTCACTATTTCGAAGTGCTCGCAGAGCGCCTCGCGTACCACAAGTATGGAGGCGACGAAGTCGCTCTTCGCTGGCGAGCGACGCACTGAGCAGTCGGCCCACTCTCCCCTGTTGGAGCCGATTTCCTGCCAGGCGCGTCCGCCTTCGAGGCGGATCGGCGGTCGCAAGACGCCGAAGAGGCCGCCGGTGGCGGCCCCGTCGCCCCCCGAGTCGGGTGTTTCCGGGCGGGATCGGCGTGTGGTGCTGCGACCCGACGGTCCGCAGGCGGCCGACCCCCAGA
>JBEVNN010000070.1:0-2761 GCA_040508095.1 Gaiellaceae bacterium | reverse complement strand
CGACCCGGCCGTCGCGGGCGCACTCGCCGGATGGCTGGCCCGAGCGAGCAGGACCAGTGCGAGGAAGCCCGCCGCGGCCACTCCTACCGCGGCCTGCTTCGCGCCTGTGGCGCGGCGGCGGGCTTCCTGGATGCGCGAAGGGGAGGTGCGCACGGCTCCACCAAACCAGCGGCGCCTGAAAGCCGCCTGAAGGCGCGATGAGAAGTCGCTAAGAGTCCACGCCGCCGAGGCCGTTCAAGCGCAGCCGCATCACCGTGCCGCCGTCCGGCGGCTGCTCGGCGACGACGGAGCCGCCGTGCGACTCGGCGACCTGCTTCACGATCGCCAGGCCGAGCCCGGACCCGGGCATGCCGCGCGCGTCACGCGAGCGGTAGAAACGGTCGAAGACGTACGGGAGGTCCTCCTCGGCGATCCCGGGGCCGTGGTCGCGCACGACGACCTCGCCGTCACGCACGAGGACTTCGACGGGACCGCCAGGCGGGCTCCACTTGGCCGCGTTGTCGAGCAGGTTCGCAACGGCGCGCTCGATCGCCGACGGCGGGCCGTGGACGAGCGACTCCTCGAGGTCGGTCTCGAACTCGACGCTCGGCCGGTTCCGCCGCGTCCGCTCGACGGCGTCCGCGGTGAGCAGGTCGAGCCGCACGTCGCCGGCGGGCTCCGCGACCATGTCGGGCCTGCTCTCGCGCGCGAGCTCGATCAGCTCCCCGATCAGCGCCGTCATCTCACCGATCTGCTCGACCACGTCGTCGAGCAGGCGCTCGCGCTCCTCGGGCGCCATCTGGTCCGCGCGCGCGAGGACCTCGATGTTCGTGCGCAGGCTGGTGAGCGGCGTGCGCAGCTCGTGGGAGGCGTCCGCGACGAGCTGCCGCTGCGACCGGTTCGACTCCTCCAGCGCGCCGAGCATCGTGTTGAAGCTCGTCGCGAGCCGTCCCAGCTCGTCGTTGCTCGTTCCCGTCGACTCGATCCGCTGCGACAGGTCGCGCGTCTCCGTGATGGCCTCAGTTGTCGCGGTCAGACGCCGCACAGGAGCGAGCGCGGCCCGCGAGACCAGGAGGCCGAGCGCGGCCGCGACGCCCATCCCGCCTGCCGCAATGAAGATGAGGAAGATCGTGATGCGGTGCAGCGTGCGGTTCACCTCGCTGAGGGGCCGGAAAATCTGGACGGCGTAGCCGGAGCCGTCGAGTCCGAGGGCCGGGTACGTGAGCACCCGGTACTCGGCATCGTCGACGCGCCTGTCGGTGAGATAGACACGCCCTGCCTGACGCGCGGCCGCGCGTTGGGCCGTCTGACGCTCACGCCTCGTCGGAGGCAGGGACACCAGCATTCCCGGCTGCACGTACGGACGGCCGGCGGCCGGGACGGCCTGTACGAAGTCGCTCAGCTGGCCCGGCGCCGCTCCGGGGATGTCGAGGTAGCCCTCCCTGATCTGCAGCGGAGGTCCACTCGTGATCCCCTCGTAACGAACGCTGAGCGACCGGTCGACCTCGCCGAGCAGCTCGTTGTGCACGACGATGTAGACGACGATCGAGGCCACGACCACGGCGATCCCGACCGCCGCCGCGGCGACGAGTGCCAGCCGGGTGCGAAAGCTCATGTCTCGCGCAGCGCGTAGCCGACGCCACGCACCGTGTGGATGAGCCGCGACCTGCCGCCGGCCTCGGTCTTCCGTCGGAGGTAGCCGATGTACACGTCGAGCGAGTTCGACGCGAAGCCGAAGTCGTAACCCCAGACGCGCTCGAAAATCAGCGACCGTGTGAGCACCTGGCGCGGGTTGAGCATGAACAGCTCGAGCAGCGCGAACTCGGTGCGGGTCAGCTCGATGCGCTCGCCGTCCCGGGTCACGTCGCGCGTCCCGGGATCGAGTGTCAGGTCGGCGAACTCCAAGGTCTCGCCCGAGCCGTCGGTCGTCCGCCGCAAGAGTGCTCTCACGCGCGCGAGCAGCTCCTCCAGCGCGAACGGCTTCGTCAGGTAGTCGTCTGCGCCCGCGTCGAGACCCTCGACCCGGTCCTCGACCTGCGTCCGCGCGGTCAGCATCAGGATCGGCAACCGGCTGCCGTTGCGGCGCAGCGTGCGGGAGACCTCGAGCCCGTCGACGCGCGGCATCAGCACGTCGAGCACCATCGCGTCGGGCTCGGGCTCGGACTCCAGCCGTTCCAGCGCCTGCGCGCCGTCCTCGGCCAGCTCGATCTCGTAGCCCTCGAGCTCCAGCGCGCGGCGAAGCGACTCCCGCACGGCCCGCTCGTCGTCCACCACGAGGATCTTCACGTGCGCATTGTTGCTCCCGAAGCTGAACGGGGCGTGAGAAGTGCCTGCACCTCGCCCGCTCTTAGGAATTTCTTAGGGAATCTTCACGCTGCCCTTAGGCGCGGGGTGTGAGATCGGAGGCGTCATCGATCAAGGGATCCCCCAAACCCCTTGTGCGTGACTGGAGGCCCCCTCGGCGGGGCCTCTGGTTTTCTTACGGACTTCTTACCGCCGTCTCAGCGTTGTCTTAGGGGCCGTTGGTGTCATGGCTGAACGACATCGACGGAATTCACCGAAGAAAGGACACCTCCCTGATGCCCCGCCGTTCGCGCCCAACGTTCATTGCGTCTCTCCTAGCAGCAGCCTGCCTCGGCGCGGGCGGCGGGGCCGTCGCGTACGCGACACTCTCTGGGAGCGACACCGTCGTCAAGCAGGTCACCGTCAAGCAGGCAGAGTCGGTCGCCAGCTCGAGCGCGCCGCTCTCGGTCAACCAGATTTACCGCAAGGCCAACCGCGG
>JBEVNN010000048.1:0-4761 GCA_040508095.1 Gaiellaceae bacterium | reverse complement strand
TAGGGCAGGTCGCCGAAGATCGTCTCGAGCGTGCCCGACCCCTCGTGGACGAAGATCACCTCGTCGCCCTCGCCGTTGCGGAAGAAGTAGTCCATCTCCCCGTCCGGCCGGCAGAGCGAGATCTCGACGTCGTCGTTCCACATCAGCAGCTTCCGCCCGCTGACCGCGTCACCGCCGGCGTCGATGCCCATCGTCCCGAAATGCCTGTGCTGGTGGCCGTCCGGGACCCACTCGTCGCGCTCGATCGGCTCGAAGTCGTCGACCTTCGTGACGCGGCACGGCGAGGTGAGGTGGTACAGGATCGACTCGTTCCCCGCGAACCCCTCGAGGCCCATGACCTCCTCGGTCAGCAGCCGCCCGTTGTCGCGGAACTGGACGTGCCGCTTGCGCGGAACCTCTCCTCTGACCTGGTAGGTGGGCACGACCGAAGGATAGTCAGCGGGCCGCGTCGATCGCGAGGTCGGCGAGGCGCTCGCCGATCGCGGGCGCGAACTTGAAGCCGTGGCCCGAGCAGGGTGACCCGACCACGATCCGGCCACGGCGCTCGAGGATGAACGCCTCGTCAGCGGTGGTCGTGTACATGCAGGTGTCGAAACCGACCGCCTGCGGCTCTGCGAGACGGTACGTCTTGTTCGCCCACTCGGTGATCCGTTCGATCAGATGAGCCTCCGGCTCGCCCGGGACGTTCGGGTCGGCCTCCTTCCCGGCGTGGTGCGCGCCGACCTTCAAGCCGTAGACCGGGTCGTAGAGCGAGTACATCTCGTGCGTGTAGCTCGACGGCTTGAACGAGACGACCGACGGGATCGGCCGGCCCGCCTCCGGTCGGAAGTAGCAGACGGTCTCCCGCGTCACCTTCACCGGCAGCGGCTCGTCGAGGAGCTCGTTCACCCAGGAGCCGGCCGTCACGACGACGGCGTCCGCGTCGAGCTCGTCCGGGTTGGCGCGCGTGTGCTCGCGCACGTCGAGCTCGCGTCGGAAGGCGTCGAGGGCCTTGTCGGCGCGCGCGATCCCGGCCTCCGGCTGCACGACCGCGAACGATCCTTCCGGCACGCGAATCGGGTACCGCCGCTCCGCCTCCTCGCGGTCGAGCCGCTCCCAGGTGACCGCGCAGCGCTCGAGCGTCTCGGCGGTGCTCTCCTCGAGAGAGCTGACGATCTCGACCAGCCCGTGGAGCTCGAGCAGCGTCTCGCCGGTCTCCCCCTCGAGCTCGCGCCAGAGCGCGAGCGCCTCCTGCGCAAGGCGCACGTAGTGATCCTCTGCGTAGGCGAGCCGGAAGATCCGCGAGCGGCCGTGGCTCGACCCGTGCGGGTTCCCGACCTCGAACTGCTCGTAGACGACCGGCTCGTGCCCGCGGCGTTTCAGCGCCCATCCGGTCGCGAGCCCCATCACGCCCCCGCCGATGACCGCGACCTTCACGCCCGTATCGTGCCGATCCGGTTGCGCAGGACGCCGATGCCCTCGACCTCCAGCTCGACCTCGTCTCCGGGCTGCAGCCAGCGCTCGTCGCCGTGCTCGAGGATGCAGCCGCTGCCGACCGTGCCCGAGCCGATCACGTCGCCCGGCCGCAGCGCGGTGTTGCGCCCGGCGTGCTCCAGGATCGACTCCCACGAGTGGTACATGTCACCGAGGTTCCCGCGCGAGCGCTCCTCGCCGTTCACGCGCGCGACCATCTCCAGGCGGAGGTCGCCGAGCTCGTCGGGGGTGACGATGACCGGCCCGAGCGACGTCGCGAAGTCCTTCCCCTTCGCCGGCCCGAGTCCGACGCGCATCTCCTTCCGCTGCAGGTCGCGTGCCGACCAGTCGTTCATGATCGTGAAGCCGCCGATCTCACCGTCCGCGCCGATAACCGCCGCCACCTCGAGCTCGTAGTCCAGCGCCTCCGATCCCACCGGATACGGGATCTCGTCCTCGGGCCCGTAGATCGCCGCGGGGTTCGAGAAGTAGAAGACCGGGATCTCGTACCACTCCGGCGGCACCTCGCCGCGTCCCGTGACGGCCCGCGCGTTGAGGACGTGCTGCTCGAAGGCGTAGAAGTCGCGCACGGAGGGCGGTCGGTGCACCGGCGCGAGCAGCCGCACCTCGTCGAGCGGGTACTCGGCGTGCTCGCGCGCCTTGCCGCCGCCGGTGAAGAACGACTCCAGCGTCTGAGCGGCAAGCTGGACGACGCGGTCACCGTCGATCCGCCCCGGCCACCCGCGGATCTCGTGCTCGACCGGCGTGAACATGCACAGTTTCAAGGTTCGGTGTGAACTATTACGTCGGCGATCTCGGGGCGCTCGCTGCGGATCCGCTCCTCGATCTCGCTCGCGCGCGTGTGGGCGTCCGCCAGCGGGGTGCCGGGGTCGAGACCGAGCGTGAGGTAGGCGAGCAAGCCGTTGTCCGTGCGGAGGAAGCGCAGCTCACGCGGCGGGCCGCCGGTCTCCTCCCGGACGATGCGCTCGACGAGATCCCGGTCGGCGTCGTCGGCGACCACGCTGCGCCCCTCCTCCGTCTCGGCCAGCGGCTCGAGGTGCGTCTGCACCGAGTCGACCTCCGGCACCGACTCGACGATCGCGCGCTCGACCGCCGTCGCGACCTCGTGCGCCTCCTCGAGCGGCAAGTCGCCAGGGAGCTTCAGGTGCAGCGAGACCTCCGTCGCGCCGCCCACGAGCAGCACGCTCAGGTTGTGGATCTCGCGCACGCGCGGGACACGCTGCGCCGCGGCGAGCGCGCGCTCCCGCAGCGCCGCGTGGTCCTGCTGCGGCTCGACGTGAACCACGACGTCGCTGTCCGGAAGCGCACGCTGCACCGCCGCCTCGACCGCATCCGCCGCCGCGTGGCCCTGTCCGACGGCCGCCCCGGGCGGCACGCCGATGACCACGTCCGCGAACTGCCGCCCCGCGGCCTGCCGCATCCGGAGCCGCCGCAGCTCGATTCCGGGCAGTGCGCCGATCGCGGCCATCGCCGCCTCCTGCGCGTCGGGTGGGGCGCGGTCCATCAAGACGTCGACGTTCACGCGCATCAGCCGAGCGGCGGCGACGAGCACGAGTGCCGCCACGAACAGCGCAGCCGCCGAATCGGCCCAGTGGTAGCCGGCCCGTGCCGCGAGCAGGCCGAGCAGCACCGCGCCCGAGCCCGCGAGGTCGCTGGCGAAATGGAGCGCGTTTGCCTGCAGCGCGGCGCTGCCGTATTGCCGGCCGACGCGGTACGAGGTCGTCGCGCGCGCCGCGTCGATGACCATCACCACCGCAATCACCGCGATCGCGTACCAGCGCGGGTCGACCTGCCCTTCGGCCAGGCCGAACAGCCGCCAGAGCGCACGCCAGGCGATCAGCAGGCTGGCCACGACCAGAATCGCCGCCTCGCCGAGCGCCGCGAGGTGCTCGGCCTTCCCGTGGCCGTATGCGTGGCCGGTGTCGGCCGGCCGAACCGCGACGCCGACGGCGTAGAACGTCAGCAACGCCGCGACGAGGTCGGTCCCGGAGTGAGCCGCCTCGGAGAGCAGGCCGAGGCTGTGCGTCGCGAGCCCGGTGACGAGCTTGACCGCGATCAGCACACAGGCTGCTGCGATCGACATGAGCGCGGTGCGGCGCTGGGGGCTCACTCGGGAAGAATCTCAGGAACGACGAAGGGCCCGCCTGGCGGCGGGCCCTTCGAGGCGAAGCGTTGAGCAGGAGTTACGCGTTCGCGATGTCGCCGTGGAAGCGCTCCTTGAGGAACGTCCCGGCGCCCTTGCCGATGTCGTACCAGTGGTGGAACTTCAGCCCCTGGTGCCTCGCGTGGTACTGGAAGCCGAACTGGCAGGCCTTCGAGTCCGTGAAGCACGAGAAGGTCGCGCTCGGGCCGAAGAAGGCTGCGATCCACACGTCCGTGAAGCCGCAGTCCGGAGCGGTGCACGACGCGTTCGGGTCGAACGTGCCGCCCGTGATCCGGCCGCGCAGGTACCCCTTGAACTTGCCCTTCACGCCGGCGTTCACCGTCGCGCCGTGCTTGCCCTTCGGGTTGCAGGCGCCCGGGCTCTGCCCGGCGTTCGTCAGGAACGTGCCGCGGTCGTAACGCGTCAGCGTGTAGGAGCCGTCGTTGTTGCGCCTGACCTTGAACGTGCGCTTCTCGGTATCCACCGCCCAGGCGTTGCTGCATGAGCCGTGGTCGTCCGTGACGACGTCATACGGGCCGAACTTGCCGTGCTGCCCGTGCCCTTTGCCCTTGCCCTTCCCCTGGCCCGAGCCCGCTGCTGCCGTCGCCGCCAACGCGAGCGCGGCCAGGAGCAGGGCCGGAAGAATCAAGCGCTTCGTCATGTTGAGTTTGCCTCCTGAGTCTTATCGCTTACAACTCAGAAGACGTCGTTCAGAGCCGTAACTTGCGGTCTGGCCGCGGAACCTAGAGGTTGCCGCGCAGAGCTTGTTCGCGTTCGATCGACTCGAAGAGCGCCTTGAAGTTGCCCTCGCCGAAGGTCGTCGCGCCGTGCCGCTCGATCACCTCGAAGAAGACCGTCGGCCGGTCCTGGGCCGTCTTCGTGAAGATTTGCAGCAGGTAGCCATCCTCGTCGCGGTCGGCCAGGATCTTCAGCCGCTGCAGGTCCGAGTAGTCCTCGCTGATCTCGCCGACCCGGCCCTGGACGTCGTCGTAGTACGTGTCTGGGGTGTCCAGGAAGAGGACGCCGCGCTCCTTCATCGCCTCGACCGTGCGGACGATGTCCTCGCTCTGGAGCGCGATGTGCTGCACGCCGGGGCCGTGGTTGAACTCGAGGTACTCCTCGATCTGGCTCTTGCGCTTGCCCTC
>JBEVNN010000006.1:0-4165 GCA_040508095.1 Gaiellaceae bacterium | reverse complement strand
CCTGGTACAGCGCCTGCAGTGCCTCGCTCATCGTTCCTCTCTTTCGACCGATTAGTTAGGTAGCCTACCTATTGAAATGCCTCCACGCAAGACCGAAGTCGCCGACCGGCTCCACTCAGCGGCGATCCACCTCCTGCGGCGGGCGGCCGAGGAGGACAAGGCCGCCGGATTGAGTCGCGCCCGCCTCTCCGCCTTGTCGGTCGTCGTCTTCCGGGGCCCACTCACGCTCGGCGAGCTTGCGACAGCCGAAGGGGTCCGCTCGGCGACGATGACCGGAATCGTCAACGGCCTAGAGAGCGACGGTCTCGTGCGGAGGCGCCCGCACGGGCGCGACAAGCGGTCGGTCAACATCGAGGCAACAGGGGCCGGCCGCCGGCTGCTCGACCGCGCGCGAGCCCGCCGGATCGACCACGTCGTGTCGAAGCTCGACGATCTCTCGGACGACGACCTCGAGCTGTTGGCGCGCGCCGCCGAGCTTCTCGACGAGCGGTTCTCCCCCTAACCGGCCAGAGAAGCGAGCTCTTGCCGCGCGCGCTCGGCGCCGAGGACGCTTCCTTTCTGCTCGGCCAGTGCGAGCGCGTGCTCGAGCGCTTCGCGCGACTGGGCGTCCCGGCCAGCGCGGCGGGCGACCTCGGCCCGTGCCAGCGCCAGGTCGTAGCGGAGCACCATGGAATCGGTCGGCTCGACCAGCGCTGCCGCTGCCGCGAGCAACCGGTCCGCCTCCGCGACGTCCTTTTGCCGCGCCGCGATCATGGCGAGCACGAACGTGCCCCGCGCGTGCGGGTCGAAGTCGTCCGGGGAAGCGATCGCGATAGCGTCGCGCGCGAGTTGAACCGCCTCGTCGTGCAGGCCGAGCTCGAGCGCGGCGTTCGCCTGCAGGGCGATGACGGTGGCGAGATAGCCGGTCTCCGATCTCGCCTCCAGGACGGCCGCCCCTCCGGCGAGCGCGTCGTACGCGCGCTGCGGTGCACGCGCCGCAAGCTCCAGCTCGCCATCGATCACCGCGATCCCGCCCCATGAGATGAGGTCGCCCAGATCGCGGAGCAAGGCCCGCCCCGAGGCGATTCTCTCGCGCCCCTCCTCGAGCCTTCCGCCTACGCCCATGGCGCAGCCCGCGACGACGCCGGCATATGCCTCCAGCCGCTTGGAGGATCCCTTCGCGAGAGCTTCGTCCGCGAGTTGGATCACGTCCGTGACCGTCATGCGTCCCCACCACGCGCCGAGCACCATCCAGCCGAGGACGTCGTTCACGACCCGGTTGCTTCCAGGCCCGGCCCGCTCGAGCGCACGTCGCCACAGCACCGCGGCCTCGGCGCTGTTCCCGAGCCAACCGGTCAGCGAGCCGATCAGGCGAAGAGCGAGCACCTCGCCCTCCGCATCGCCGATGCGCTCGAGCGCCGCCAACGCGTCCCGGGCCTCCTCCAGCGCATCGGTGATGCTGCGCTGCGGCGCCGTCTGGGTGTCGAACTCGATAGCGACGAGCCTCGCTCGCTCGGCCACTCGCACGTTGCCTCGCTCTCGCGCGACCGCTGCGATCTCCGCAATCCCCTCGAGAGCCTGATCCAGCTCGCCTTGCTCGCCCAGAGCCGTCGCGAGCTCCAGCTCGGCCAGCAGCCGCCTCGGATCCTCAGTCGGCATGAGGTCGGTGGCCCGGGTGAGCAGCCCGACCGTCGCAGAAGCGTCGCCGCGCTCCAGTGCCCGGTCGGCGCTCGCGAGGAGCCTTGTCGCAGCGCGGTGGGCGAGCTCGGCGGCGGCGGGGTCGAGCGGACCGAGCTCCGCACGGTAGCGATACGCCTGCTCGAGGTGGTACCCGAGGATCTCGTCGAGCTCCACGAGGTCGGCACCGTGCTCCGCGAGCCAGGTCGCAAAGCGCTCGTGGAGCTCGGCGCGCGTTGCCTTCGGCAGCGCGTCGTAGGCCGTGTCGCGGATGAGCAGGTGGCGGAAGCGGTAGGCGTCGTCGTCCGGCAGGAGAGGCCGCTCCGGCCGCACGAGGTCCTTGCGGACGAGCCCGACCAGCTGCCCGTCCACCTGCTCCCCCGCCGCGAGCGCCAGCACGGCGCCGCGGTGGAAGACCTGGCCCTCGACCGCGCCGCGTTCGAGCACGTCGCGCTCGGCGGGGTCGAGCTGGTCGAGGCGCGCGGCCAGGAGCGCCTGGATCGTCGGCGGCACCGCCACCTCGCCGCCCTCCTCGGCGATCGCCAGCATCTCCTCGACGAAGAGCGGGTTGCCGCCGGCCGCGTCGAGGATCCTGCCGCGGAGCTCCTCGGGGACGCTCTCCGAGAGCGCCGCGATCAACTCCATGGTCTCGTCCGGGGCGAGCGGCTCCAACAGGACGTTGCTCGCGTTCAGCTTGCCGCCGCCCCACGTGGGCCGCTCGTCGAGCAACTCGGGCCGCGCCATGCAGAGCAGCAGGATCGGCGCGTCGCGGCTCAGGTCGGCGACGTGCTCGACGAGGTCGAGGAAGGTCGGCTCGCCCCAGTGCAGGTCGTCGAACACAACTACCACCGGCCGCTCTGCGGCGCGCGACTCGAGCAGCTTGCGGAAGGCCCAGGCGATCTCGGCCGGGGAGCCGGCCGCGGCTTCGTCGCCGAGGATCGACGCAAGCGGGCCGGTGACCTCGGCGTCACGCACGAGCTGCTTCACGACCTCCGTGACCGGCCAGTAGCTGATCCCCTCGCCGTAGGAAAGGCAGCGGCC
Source organism: Gaiellaceae bacterium (assembly GCA_040508095.1). GTDB lineage: Bacteria > Actinomycetota > Thermoleophilia > Gaiellales > Gaiellaceae > AC-32. The sequence continues at coordinate 1,468 of JBEVNN010000006.1, read as the reverse complement.
GCGCACGACCGTCGCGTCCGCGACGCCGGCCAGAAACTCCTCGGCAAGGCGTGACTTGCCGACGCCAGCGACGCCAAGGATCGTGAACAGATGACAGGCGCGTTCGCTGACGACGTTGGCGAAGGCGTTCTCCAGGAGCGCACGCTGCCCCTCGCGGCCGATCATCGGCGCGTCGTGGCGGCGAGCCGGCGCCTCGGCCTGGACCGAGAGGAGGCGGTGCGCGACGAGCCGCTCGGCCTTTCCCTTCGCCTCGAGCGGCGGCACGGCCTCGGCGTTCACCGCCGCACGAACGAGCCCGTGGGTCTCCTCACCCAGCAGCACTTCGCCCGGCTGTGCCGCCTGCTCCAGGCGCGCCGCGATGTTGACGGCGTCGCCGGTTGCCAGCCGCTCCTCGGTGCCCGTGACGACCTCGCCGGTGTTCACGCCCATGCGCAGCTCGAGCTGTGTGCCGTAGTCGCGTTCGAGCTCCTCGTTGAGCTCGCCCAGACCCCCGCGCAGCTCCCCCGCGGCACGCACCGCGCGCAGCGCGTCGTCCTCATGCACGGTCGGCACGCCGAAGACGGCCATCACCGCGTCGCCGATGAACTTCTCGACGGTGCCGCCGTGCCGCTCGACGATCGCCTTCGCGGTCTCGAAGTAACGCGACATCACGCGCCGGAGGCTCTCCGGGTCGATCCGCTCGCCGAGCGCCGTCGAGCCGCTCACGTCGCAGAAAAGCACCGTCACGACCTTGCGCACCTCGCGCGCCGGTGCGGTCTCGGCCAGGGGAGCACCGCAGGAGTCGCAGAAACGTGCGCCCTCCCGATTTTCCGCCCCGCAGCTCGCGCAGACGAGCACGGCTCAGCTTAGGGCGATCTCGGTCTCCGGGTCGAAGAAGTGCAGGGTCGCCGGGTCGACTGCGAGCGTGATCATCTCGCCGCGGTCGCACGGCGACTGGGAGCTGAGGCACGCACAGAAGTCCGAGTCGCCCACCGACGCGCAGTCGAGGTCGAGGTGGACGATCGTCTGCGAGCCGACCGGCTCGGCCAGCGCGACCGGCGCGCGGAGCACCGGCCTGCCGTCGGCACCACTCGCGATCTCCAGGTGCTCCGGGCGGAGCCCGACGATCACGTCGCCGCCAGTGCGGCCCGCGACGGACGGCGGCAGCATGCGCGTCGCGAGCTCGAGCCTGGTGGAGCCGAAGCTCGCCACCAGCGACCCGTTCGAGCCCTCGAGCCGCGCGCGGACGAAGTTCATCGCGGGCGACCCGATGAAGCCGGCGACGAAGAGGTCGGCCGGGTGCGTGTACAGGGCCTGCGGCGTGTCGACCTGGATCAGGCGTCCGTCGCGCATCACGGCGACGCGGTCGCCCATCGTCATTGCCTCCACCTGGTCGTGCGTGACGTAGATCGTCGTCGCCTCGATCTCGCGCTGGATCCGAGAGATCTGCGCGCGCATCTGGACCCGTAGCTTCGCATCCAGGTTGGAG
>JBEVNN010000003.1:0-7787 GCA_040508095.1 Gaiellaceae bacterium | reverse complement strand
CGGCCTCGGCGACCGGGCGCACGAGGTGCTCGGCGGGCGCACGGGAAACGAGGCCGCGGCGACGCCGAACCTCGACTGGCTTGCGGCCCGCGGCTCGTGCGGGCTGCTCTACGCGGTCGGCCCGGGACGCGCGCCGTCGAGTGAGGTCGCGCACTGGTCGCTGCTCGGGTACCGGCCGGACGAGTTTCCCGGACGCGCAGTGTTCGAGGCGCTCGGGCGGGGCCAGGAGGTCAGCGACGAGCACGTCTTCGCCTACGCCGCGCTGCGGCCCGCCGAGCGGCGCGACGACGGCTGGTGGCTGACGGGCCGGCCGGACCCCGACCGGGACGCCGAGGAGGCGGAGCGGCTGGTCGAGCGCTGCGACGGCATCGAGGTCGACGGCCTCACCTTCTCGCTGGCCCACGTCTGGCGCGGTGAGGCGATCCTGCGCATCTCGGGCGGGGCCGACGAGCGCGTCACGGACAGCGACGCCTTCTTCCGCGCATGGCACCCGCTGCTGCGACCGCAGCCGCTGGTGCAGGAGGCGGAGCGCACCGCGCGCGCCTGCGAGGAGTGGACGCGGGAGGTGATGGGGCGGCTCGAGGGCGAGCGCTTCACCGTGATCACGCTCAAGTGGTTCGGACGGCCGCGTAGCGTGCCGACGTTCCTCGAGCGGCACGGTGTCAGCGGAGCCTTCGCGGCCGAATCGGCGTTTCTGCGCGGGCTCGGCCTTGCCCTCGGGCTCGAGCCGGTGGACGCGCCGGAGACGGACGACCCGGTCGGCGACCTGCGCCGCCGCGTTGCGCTGGCCGCGGAGCGTCTCGACGCCGGCGACACCTTCGTCTTCTGCCATCAGAAGACGACCGACGCTGCCGGGCACACGAAGGAGCCGGCGGTCAAGCGCGACACGATCGCGGAGCTGGATGCCGCCTTGGACGAGCTTCCGACCGACCGCGCCATCGTCTGTATCACCGGCGACCACGCGACGCCCGCTTCGCCTGACGTGATCCATTCCGGCGACCCGGTGCCGCTGCTCGTCGCCGGGCCGGGGGTGCGCGCGGACGGCGTCAGGCGCTTCGGCGAGCTGCCGTTCGCGGCCGGCATCCTCGGCCAGTTGCGCGGGCCGGACCTGATGCCGGTGCTGCTGAATGCGGCTGACCGGCCGCTCTTCCTCGGCTCGCGCCCGACGCCGTTCGAGGGCGCCGACGGCTACCCGGCCTTGCTCGAACCCCTTCTCTAGCATTCAGGCCGTGCACGTCGAGTCGTCGACGGCGCTCGGGCGGCTCCGGCGGCTCGAGCTCTCGCCAACGCGCTTCCTGCAGCTGACGCTGATCTCGCTGGGCGCGCTCTGGCTGATCGTGCTGACCGGCGCGGCCGTGCGGGTCACCGACTCCGGCCTCGGCTGCCGTCACTGGCCAGGCTGCGAGGCGGGTCACCCGCTTCCGGCCACGGACTACCACGCGTTCATCGAGTTCGGGAACCGCGCGCTAGGCGGAGTCGTGATCTTCTCCGTGCTGCTGACGGCGATCGCCGCCCGCTTCGTGCCGGGGCTGAGCCGCCGCGCCCGGCGCCTGGCGCTCTGGGTCTTCGCGGGCACGCTCGCGCAGGCGCCCCTCGGCTACCTCGCCGTGAACAGCGATCTCCACTGGCCCGTGGTGGCGGCGCACCTGCTGCTCTCGATGGCCGTCATCGCGGGCGCAGTCGTGCTCGCGCTGGAGGCGCTTCGGCTCCGGTCGGGCTCGGCGGAGGACGCGCTGCCGCGAGAGGTTCGCATCGCCGGCCTCGCGCTCGTGGCCGCCTGCGCGGTACTGCTGGTGACCGGGACCCTGGCAACGGCCGGCGGCCCGCACTCCGGAGGAGGGACCGCCGACCACATCGACCGCCTCTGGCGGCTGGCGCCGCTCGTGTACGTCCACGCCACCGCGGTCGGGATCTTCGGCCTCGGCCTCGTCTTCTTGCTCGGCTATCTCGCCTCGCAGCGCATGCGTTGGCCCCGCGTCTTCCACCTCGGGCTCGGCCTGTTCGGGCTGCTGCTCGTGCAGATGGCGCTCGGCGAGCTGCAGTACCGCACGCACCTGCCTTGGCCGCTAGTGCTCGTGCACGTCGGTGTGGCCGCTGCGGTCTGGGCGCTGCTCATCGGCTTCGTCGCCGTTCTGTGGCGTCCGCCGGCCGCCTTGGCGCAAGCCCGCACGTAGACTGAGCGGGTGGCCGAGGAGCTTCGCATCGACCGGCGGCCGGAGCTCACGCGGCCGGTTCTCGTCGCCGCGTTTCGCGGCTGGAACGATGGGGCGCAGGCCGCCACCCTCGCCGCCGGCTACCTCGCCAAGACCTGGGGCGCGGAGCGCTTCGCCGAGGTCGACCCGGAGGACTTCTTCGACTTTCAGGCCACGCGGCCGCACGTCTCGCTCGAGGAGGGCCTGACGCGCCGGATCGACTGGCCGGAGACCGCCTTCTACCATGCGCGCCCCGACGGTCTCGACCGCGACGTCGTGCTCCTGCTCGGCATCGAGCCGAACCTCCGCTGGCGCACCTTCGGCGACCTCGTCGTCGGCCTCGCGAATGACCTCGACGTCGAGTTGATGATCACGCTCGGCGCGCTGCTCGCCGACGTACCGCACACGCGGCCGGCGCCGGTGACGGGGAGCGCGACCGACGAGGAGCTCGTCGAGCGGCTGGGGCTCTCCGCCTCGCGCTACGAAGGGCCGACCGGGATCGTCGGCGTCCTCCACGATGTCTGCCGCCAGCGCGGGATCGCCTCGGCGAGCCTGTGGGCGGCGGTGCCGCACTACGTCTCGCTGACGCCGAGCCCGCGCGGCGCGCTTGCCCTCTGCGAGCGGCTGGGCACGCTGATCGGCGCGACCGTCGACGGGGATGAGCTGGAGGAGGCCGCCCGCTCCTACGAGGAACAGGTCAGCGAGGCGGTCGCATCCGACGAGGAGACTGCCGCCTACGTCGAGGAGCTCGAGCGCCGCGCCGACCAGCTCGAAGAGGCAACGGACCTGCCGTCGGGCGACGCGCTCGCCGCCGAGCTGACGCGCTTTCTCCGCGAGCGCGAGCAGGACGGCGGCGGCGAGGACGCCGCCCGAGAGCAGTAAGCAGCTTTAGACGGCGTTAGCCCTCCGGCGTCGGCGCCGACGGGTCGGTCTGCCAGAGCCCGAACTCGTTCCCGTGCGGGTCCGTGGCGGTTGCGAACCAGCCCATCTGCGGAACCGGCATTGCACCGTCGGCCTGTCCGCCGAGCTCCTTCACGCGCGCGATGCCGACGTTGATGTCGTCGACGTCGAAGTAGGGACGCGTTCCCTTCTTGCCTTCACCGCTGAAGATCGCCGCACCTTGCTGGTCGGCGAGCCGCGCCATGTGGTACTCCATCGGCCCCGGATAGGTCTCGAACTGCCACCCGAAGAGCGAGCCCCAGAACTCGCGCGCCTGTCCGGTGTCGTCCGCGGGGATCTCGAGGTGCACGATCTGTCCGGCCATTCGTCCTCCTCCTGTTGGGGTGTCGAACGCTTTGACCCGGCTGCGGCCGAGATCTCATCGGGTTCTACCCGAAGGTGAAGGCGTACGCCGAGATCCCCGGCGTGAAGCGCAGCTCGAGCGCGCCCTCGCTCAATCGGGGGTAACTCAGCAGCGTGTAGAGCCGGCTGAGGCCGTCGACGCGGACCGTCTTCACCGGGCGGCCACCGACGAACACCTGCATCCGCCCGCGGCCGCCGAGCACGAGGTAGACCTGTTGCGCGAGGAAGTGCAGCCGCAGCCGCGCGCCGCGGCCGGCGACGATTCGCTCGCGTCCGACGGTCCAACGCCCCGCGTAGGCGAGGTTGTTCAGCGCGATCTCGCGCGGGAAGCGGTACGCGGCCGCCCGGTCGGGCGTGATCGGCGAGCCGACGTAGCGAGCGAGGCGTGCCCAGCCGAGGTACGACTCCGGCGTCGTCAGGTGCTGCGGCGTGCGGTCCTTGACCATCGCCAGCTGCGCGGTGCCGGATTCGCCGAGCAGCGTCCTGATCGACCGCTCGGTCTCGTCGTACTGCCCCTCACCCTTCTTGATCTCGCGGACATGCCCGCGGCGGTCGATCAGGTACTCCGCCGGCCAGGCGTCGTTCCCGTACGCGTTCCAGGTGTCGTAGTCGTTGTCGATCGCGACCGGGTAGCGGACACCGAGCTTCCGTGAGGCGTCGCGCACGTTAGACACGACGTGCTCGAACGCGAACTCCGGCGTGTGGACGCCCACGATCACGAGCCCCGCCTTGCGGTAGCGCCGGTCCCAGGCCTCGAGGTGCGGGAGCGTCCGGAGGCAGTTGATGCACGAGTACGTCCAGAAGTCGACGAGCACGACTTTTCCGCGCAGGTCTTCGACGGTGAGCGGGCGCGAGTGCAGCCACTCGGAGATGCCCGTGAACGGCGGCGCGGCGCCGTAGTCGGTGAGCGAGCCGGACGCGGCTTGCCGGAAGGGCGACGCGCCACGGTGTTGCAGGTTGCCGAGCTCGTTGTTCGCGACCGAGCTGCGCTCGAGTCCCTGCAGCGCGTGCGTGTAGTCCGGGAACCAGGTCTGCAGCCGGCGGTCGGCGTCGAAGGCGATTGCAAGTGCCGCGACCGCCATCAGCACGCCGAAGGCGACACGCAGGTGGGCGGCGTTGGCCCGCAGGCGCCGGGTGGCGCCCTGTCCGAGCGCGGCCACGGCGAGCATGGGAATCGCCGCGCCGAGTGCGTAGGCCAGCGTGACCGCGACCGTCTTCGGCCCCAGCTCGAGGCGGGCGGCGTTGGCCGAGATCGCGGCGATCACGGGCCCGCCGCACGGTACGAACACGAGACCGAGGCTCGCGCCGAGGAGGAAGCCGCCGCCGAGGTCGCTGCTCGGAGCACGCCGGCTCAGGGAAGCGAACGGCCGCTCGAGCAGCACGGCGAAGCGCGGAAAGATCAGCATCGCCGCCACGACGAACAGGAGCGCGATCGAGAGGTCGCGGAGGAAGTCCTGCGGCAGGTGCAGCTGCTCCAGCAGCCACGTCGCGATCAGGGTGAAGACCGCAAAGCTCGCGACGAGGCCGGCGATGATCGCGTACGGCCGGCGGCGACCGCCGCTCGCGCCTCCTGCGAAGAGGATCGGCAGCACCGGAAACACGCACGGCGAGACCGCGGTCACGATTCCCGCGCCGAAGGCGATCGGCAGGAGCAGGAGAAAACGCCCGTCCATGGGCTAGAGCTTCAGTCTGGCTGAAGCAAGAGGCGTTACGCCTCGGTGGTCGGAGCGGTTTCCTGCTCCTGCCCGGCCTTTGGCGCGGCGCCGTTTTGCTGCTGGCGCTGCGCCTGCTGCTGCCCCTGGCTCTTCTTCTTGCGCTTGCGCCGCCGCCGCCGCGAGCGGCCGCCCGAGGCCTTCGGGGCCGGCAGGTTGTCGGCCAGCGCGTTCGCGACCTCCTGGATCGTGCCCAGACGCTCGCGGGCCGCGTCGATCAGCGGGTTCGCCCGCGGCGTGTAGCCCTCGGCCGAGGCCAAGAGGGCGGCGCCGACCTCGCGCGACTGGTCGAGCGCTGCGTTCACGAGCTTCGCCGCGTTCTCCTCGTGCCGGTGGCCGCGGGAGTTCGCGAGCGCGCCCAGGAGCCGCTTCGCCTCGGGAAACTCGGCGCTCGCCCGGCGGTCCTGCACCTTGCGCGTCGAGCGTGCGAGCCGCCAGGTCCAGCGGGCGAGGATCTGCTCGGGCGCGTCGGCCTTGCCGTCGCCCAGCGCGCGCAGCAGCGTCCGCACGCCGTGCACGCGGTCCTTGTCCCAGGTGGGGGCCTGCGTGACGAGGGTGACGAGGTCGTCGAAGCTCGCGCGGTCGACGGTCATGGAGACGCGGTCGGCCAGCGCCGTCAAGCGCAGGCGGCGGTTGGGGTTTTCGGCCGCGCACGCGTTCAGGAACTGCTCGAGCGCGCCGCGGCTCGCCTTGCCCTCGGTGAACTTCTTCACGAACTCGACGCGCTCGTCGAAGCGGACGGCGCGGCCGGCGATCGTGGCCCAGTAGAGCTGTTCGTCGTCGTCGAGGAAGCGCGGGTCGACACGCTGCCACTCGCGGTCGATCACGGCGAGGCGGCGCTTGACGTCCGGCGTGACCGGCACCAGCCACGGCGCCGGCGAGAGCTTCCGCCGGGCGCGGCGCTGGACTCGCCGCCGAGGCGCAGGCGTGACGCGCGCGCCCTCGCGGTAGAAGTCGGCGTCCAGCAGGCTGTGGAGGGAGACGACGCGCTCGTTGTGCGTCGCACCCTTGGGGACGAAGTCGACGACGACACCCGCCTCCTTGCGCGGCTGCATGCGCATGATCCGGCCGATGCGCTGCTGGTAGACGCGGCGCGAGGCGGTCGGCGCGAGGTGCATGCAGACCGTCGCGCGAGGTGAGTTCCAGCCCTCGGCGAGCAGCATGGCGTTGATCAGGACGTTGATCTCGCCGCGCTCGTACGCCGCAAGCGTCTCGGCGAGCTGCAGCGGCGGTGTGCGGCCGCTGACCGCTTCCGCCTTCAGCCCGACCGCCCGGAACTCCTTGGCGAGGTTATAGGCGTGCTCGACGCCGGCCGCGTACACGATGCCGGGCGTGTTGTCGAACCGGTCGCGGTACAGGCTCGCCGCGGCCTGGTTCAGAGCCTGGTGGTCGAGGACGGCGGCCAGGGCGCGCTCCTCGAAGTCGCCGCCGACGATCGGCACCGACGAAATCGCAGCGGCCGGCGGGACGCGCAGACAGCGCAGCGGCGCGATCAGCCCGCGCCGTGCGGCGTCGCCGAGCGGGAGCTCGTCGATCGAGGCCGGGAAGACGTCCGAGACCTGCTTGGCGATCAGTTGCTCGGTCGCCGTCATGCCGATGTAGATCGGGTTCGAGAAGCTGCGGATCGCGTGGCTCGTCTTCTCGCCGAGGGCCGTGTGCGCCTCGTCGGCGATCACGAGGTGGTACGCCTTCGGGTCGAGGTCCTGCCAGTGCCTGGCGAACCAGGCGTACGTCTGCACCGTCACCGGCGCCTTCTTCCCCGAGCTCGTGCCCTTGAGGATCGCGTCCTCGAAGCGGTCGCCGTAGCCCTCCGCCTTCAGCTCGCGGTGGAACTGGGAGACGAGCAGGCGGCGGTGGGTGAGGATGAGGACGCCGAGCGTCCGCGCCGACTCGACGAACCCCGCGGCGGCGATCGTCTTGCCGGACGCCGTCGGGTGGCGGAACCGGTAGCGGCGGTTCGCACCCGGGTCCTTGCCCTTGTGCTCCTCGGGAAGCTCGAGCTCCTCCGGCCGCTCCTCGAGGTGGACACCGAGATCCTCCTCTTCGTCCTCGGCCTCGGCGACGGCCTCCGCGGCCTCACCGTTGCCGTTCCCGTTCTCGTGCGCGGCCTGCGTCGCGGCGATCATCTCCGTCAGCATCCCGGCCAGCGCGTCGACCTGGTGGCGCCGCAGCTCTGTGCCCGAGGCGAGGCGCGGCTGATCTTCTGAGAGCACGCGCTCGAGCCCCAGCATCAGCGCGTAGCGTCGTCTCCATTCGTACGTCGGCTCGCGCTCGCCCGCCTCCATCTCGGCGAGCGCGTCATCGAGTGCGCGACGCCGCGCCGCTCCCGGCGCAAGCGCGACCGCCGGATCCTCGTCCGGGTGGAGGAAGGGCTCCCCAGCCCATGCTTCCGCCTGAAGGGCGGAGGCGCGTAGGCCGTCCGGAGCCTCCGGCGCCAGGGTCGGTTGCTCAGTCGTTTCTTGCATGTCTGCAGCACGTCGCCGCGCCGCGTATCTCAGTGAGAGAGCGAGCCCGCAGGAATCTGCCTCGGCGAGCGTCGCAGGGGAAGTATAGCCGACGATCCGGGTGTTCGGCCTAGCCG
>JBEVNN010000263.1:0-9976 GCA_040508095.1 Gaiellaceae bacterium | reverse complement strand
CTGAGTGCACGTGCAATGATCTTCGCCCCCCGGTCGTGACCATCAAGTCCGGGCTTCGCTATGACGACACGGATCTTGCGCGACATGGGAACGAGACTATAGGCGTGAAACTCACGGTCGTCGGCTGCTCTCCGGCCTGGCCCAATCCGGGCGGCGCCCAGTCCGGCTACCTGCTGGACGGGCCCGGGCGGTTGCTGCTCGACTGCGGCCCCGGAGTGCTCGCCAAGCTGCGGGAGCGAGAGGACTGGCCTCACGTCGACGCGATCGCGATCACGCACTGGCACCTCGACCACTGGGGCGATCTCGTGCCGTGGGTCTGGGGTGCGACATTGGGCCCCGGCGAGGGCATCGGCAAGCCGGAGCTCTGGGTCCCCCCGGACGGGCGCGAGATGCTCTGCGCGATCGGCGGCCGGCTCGGGCAGCGCGAGATGTTCGAGGACGCCTTCACCCTCCGCGAGTACGTCGACGGCGTCCCTTTCACCGCCGCCGGGTTCGAGGTCACCGCCCACCGCGTCCTGCACTACCAGCTGCTCGCCTTCGGCTTCCGCGCGTCGGCAAACGGCACCATCGTCGGCTATTCCGGGGACTCCGGCCCGAGCGACGGGCTCGCCGAGATCGCGCGGTCGGCCGACCTGTTCGTCTGCGAGGCCACGCTGCTCGCGCCGAACCCGGAAGGTGGAACGCGCGGCCATCTCGCGGCCGAGGAAGCGATCGCCGCCTTCGAGGCCTCGGGCGCGAAGCGGCTCTTGCTGACGCACCGTCCGTTCGAGCGGCCGCTCGAGGATTCGCTCGAACTTGCCCACGACGGGCTCGAGATCGAGATCTAGGCGGCGAGCAGGACTACTGGCCGGACGGAACCGGCGGCGTCCAGCGAGGCATCCAGTAATCGACGAGCCACGGGTGGGACGAGCCCTCCCCGCGAACGAGCCCGAGCTGGAAGGTGACCGGCCGCGTGCTGACACCCTTCTTGCCGGCCAGGCCGACCTCGATCAGGATTTCCTTGGTGGAGGCGTAGTCGAGGAAGTACTGGATGCGCTTGGTGTCGACGCCCGGATACGGGACGACCGGAAGGTCGGAGCCCTTCGCCCACGACGCCTGCGTGTAGTCGCGCTTCAGGGTCGGGCTGACGACAGCCCACGAGCGCCCCAGGTTCTTGCGGGCGACCGCGGTACCGATGAACGTCTTGATGTCTGCGCGGATCTGCGGGTCGAGTTGCCCGAAGGTCTTGACCGTGACGCCGTCCGCGTTTTTCAGCGCCACCTGCTTCGACGGAAGCTGGGCGTGGAAGCCCTTGTCGGGGTTCGCGCTCTTGTTGTCGCTGCCGCCCACGAACGCGAACACGAGCGCGGCCGCGCCGACGGCGAAGAAGGCCACGCCGAACCAGAGCAGGTAGCGCTGGAAGCGTGGAGAGCTGAGCCTAGTAGCGACTGATTCCATCGGGGTCACCGGGATACGACGCTCAGAGTAGCGTCAAAGTTAGAAACCGGCTGCGCGGATTTTCAAAAGACCGGTGTCTCCCGCCAGGTACCCCACGTCTCGCGCAGCGCGTCGCACATCTCGCCGAGGGTCGCATATGCGCGTGACGCGTCGATCAGCAGCGGCATCAGGTTCTCGTCCTCCCGCGCGGCTCCCTCCTTCAACCGTGCAAGCGCGGCCTCGACTGCTGCCGAGTCGCGCCGTGCCCGAAGTCCCTGCACGCGGTCGATCTGCTGCTGCTCGAGCGCCGGGTCGATCCTCAGGATCTCGATCTCGCCCTCGTCCTCGAGCTGGTAGCGGTTGACGCCCACGACGATCCGCTGCTTCGCCTCGACCTCGGCCTGGTAGCGGAAGGAGGCATCGGCGATCTCGCGCTGCTGGAAGTTGTCCTTGACCGCGGCCACGACGCCGCCGAGCTTCTCGATCCGGTCGAAGTAGTCGTAGGCCTCGGCCTCCAGCCGCTTCGTCAGATCCTCGAGGTAGTAGGAGCCGCCGAGCGGGTCGATCGTGTTCACGACTCCGGTCTCGTGGGCGATCACCTGCTGCGTTCGCAGCGCGATCCGGACGGCGTCCTCGGTCGGCAGCGCGAGCGCCTCGTCGAAGGAGTTCGTGTGCAGCGATTGCGTCCCGCCGAGCACCGCGGCAAGGGCCTCGAGCGCGGTGCGGACGATGTTTACCTCGGGCTGCTGCGCCGTCAGCGAGACCCCTGCGGTCTGCGTGTGGAAGCGCATCAACCACGAGCGCGGGTTCTTCGCGCCGTACCGCTCGCGCAGCTCGCGCGCCCAGATGCGGCGTGCGGCGCGGTACTTCGCGATCTCCTCGAAGAAGTCGAGGTGCGCGTTGAAGAAGAAGCTCAGGCGCGGCGCGAAGTCGTCAACGTCGAGCCCGCGAGCGATCGCGGCGTCGACGTAGGCGAAGCCGTTCGCCAGCGTGAAGGCGAGCTCCTGGGTCGCGTTCGAGCCGGCCTCGCGGATGTGGTAGCCGGAGATCGAGATCGGGTGCCAGCGCGGCAGCTCGCGTGCGCAGAACTCGACCATGTCCGTCACGAGACGCATCGAGGGCTCCGGCGGGAAGATCCACTCCTTCTGCGCGATGTACTCCTTGAGGATGTCCGTCTGGATCGTCCCGCGGAGCTCAGCGCGCGGGACGCCCTGCTTTTCGGCCACGCAGACGTAGAACGCGAGCAGCATGGCCGCGGGGCCGTTGATCGTCATCGAGGTCGAGACCTCGCCGAGCGGGATCCCAGCGAAGAGCGTCTCCGCGTCTGTCAGCGAGTCGATCGCCACCCCCTCCCGGCCGACCTCGCCGAGCGAGCGCGCGTGGTCGGAGTCGTAGCCCATCAGCGTCGGCATGTCGAACGCCGTCGAAAGCCCGGTCTGGCCGTGGTCGAGCAGGTAGCGGAACCGCTCGTTGGTCTCCTCGGCAGTGCCGAAGCCGGCGAACTGCCGCATCGTCCAGAGGCGCCCGCGGTACATGGACGGGTAGACGCCGCGAGTGAACGGGTACGCGCCGGGGTAGCCGAGGTCGCGGTCGTAGTCGAGCTCGACCCGCTCGGGCGTGTAGAGCGGCTCGTTCTCGAGGCCGCTGATGGTGCTGAAGAGCTCGCCTTGCCGCTCGGGAGCGGCGTCGTAGAGCTCGCGGCGCCAGTCGTCGCCGCCCAGCTCGCGGCGGTCCTCGGTCGTGGCCATGCGGGGATTGTGCCGGGTCCGGGTCGTCGGGTGGTCAACGGCGATCCCTCGAACGAGGGATCGGTGTCGTCGTGGGCGCCCCTCGGCATGCCGATTTCGGAAACGGCGAGCACGATGCGGCAACAATCCGACCCCGATTCAGCGGCAGGCCTCTGCGCCTACGCGTGTGACGGAGCGCCGGCCCCGGACCTCTGCGGTTGCAGGAGTTGGGTGCCGATGTACCGTATGTGACGAGGGTGCCTGGTCTTGGACTAGTGGGCGGCCTGCGGGGGCTGCTGGTGATCGTTCTGGTGTTGCTCGGGCTAGGCGCGGGCGGCTACTTCCTCGCCGGCGCGATGAGGTCCGACGACCCCGGGCAGAAGGCGGCGTCTCCTTCAGGCAGCAGCACGACCACGACGGGCTCGACTGCGACGACCTCTTCGAGTGCCGGTCCCACTGGGGCACGCGGGCCACGCGGGCCGCAGGGCACGGCGGGAGACTCGGGGCCCCAGGGCGTGCCGGGCGTCGCTGGGTTGCAGGGCGCCCCGGGAGCGGCCGGGCCACCGGGGCCGGGCGGCTCGATCGGCGGTCGTGGGCCCGCCGGGGCGAAGGGAGAGCCAGGCGCAGCCGGCCCGCGAGGTCGGGCGGGCGCAGCCGGCTTGCCAGGTGAGACCGGAGCGACGGGTGCTGCCGGAGCTGACGGGTCGCGGGGAGCAACCGGCGCTGCGGGCGCGGTCGGGGCGAAGGGAGCAACCGGCGCGCAGGGTGCAGCCGGACCGTCGGGGGCACGGGGCGCGACCGGAGCACGCGGGACGACCGGCGCGCAAGGAGTTGCGGGAGCCAAGGGCGCGACCGGTGCGAAAGGCTCTACCGGGGCAAGCGGCGCCAAGGGAACGACCGGCGCCAAGGGAGCGACAGGCGCTCAAGGAATCCAGGGTCCCGCTGGGTCGCAAGGGCCGACGGGCGCTAGAGGCGCGACCGGAGCGACGGGAGCGCGAGGAACGACCGGCGCGAAGGGCTCGACTGGAGCCGCCGGCTCGAAAGGGACAACCGGTGCCAGGGGCGCAACGGGAGCGACCGGTGCGACGGGCGCCAAGGGCTCGACCGGTGCTCAAGGAATCCAGGGTCCTGCCGGGTCGCAGGGGCCAACCGGCGCCAAGGGCGCGACCGGAGCGACCGGGGCAAAGGGGACGACCGGCGCATCGGGCGTTACCGGCGCCAGAGGCACGACCGGGGCGCGGGGCGCCACCGGCACGACCGGCTCAACGGGCGCCAAAGGTGTGACAGGCGCCACCGGTTCCACGGGCGCCACCGGCGCCACCGGCGCGACAGGGGCGAAAGGCGCGACGGGAGCCAAGGGAGTCACCGGCACGAAGGGCGCCACTGGCGCGCAAGGCCCTGCGGGAGCAAAGGGACCAACGGGCGCTCGGGGGCCGACCGGCTCCCAGGGCGTGACGGGTGCGAAGGGCACTACGGGTGCGAAGGGCACTACCGGTGCGAAGGGCACTACCGGTGCCAAGGGCGCAACGGGAGCCAAGGGCACGACCGGCGTGCAAGGGCCGCCAGGCGCTCAGGGCCCGACCGGGGCGAAGGGCCCGACCGGGGCAAAGGGCGCAACAGGCTCCAAGGGCGCCACAGGCTCGAAGGGCGCAACCGGGTCGAAGGGCGCCACGGGTGCCAAAGGCCCGACGGGCGCGAAGGGGCCGACCGGCGCCAAGGGCGCAACCGGAGCCAAAGGCGCGACCGGGGCAAAGGGAACGACCGGCGCCCAGGGAGTCAACGCCTGGGACGTCGACATCACGAAGTCCGCGGATCAGGTGGTGACGAACAACGCCACCCTCACGAACGACAGCGAGCTCAGCTTCGCCGTCAACGCCGGGGAGACGTGGTACGTCCAGCTCCTGCTCTCGTACAGCGGGAACAACGCGACCGGTGACTACAAGTGCGACTTCAGCTTCCCCAGCGCATCCGGCTACCTCCGGTACATCGGCGACAACTCCGCCGCCGACGCGCTCATCCTCTCGACGGGCATCCGCTTTGCGGCAGTGGGGTCGTTCGCCGCGGCCATCGCGCTCGGCGCCGATGCCGTCAACACGCCGCGTGTGTTCGAGCTCGACATGATGCTGCGGCCGACGGCGAGCGGGACGGTGCAGTTCCGTTTCGCCAACAACGCCGCGGCGGCCGGCCGAACATCGACGACCCGCGCCGGCTCGACGCTGCTCGCGCGCAAGCTCGGCTGAGACCGGCCGCTAGCCGCCCGGCTTCCAGAGCGGCTCTTCGTCCTCCGCATTCGCGGCGCGCGCGAGGATGAAGAGCAGATCCGAGAGTCGGTTCAGGTAGACGCGCACAAGCGGGTCGAGCTCGACCTCGTGCGCTGCGGCGAGGGCGGCGAGCTCGGCGCGGCGGCAGACGGCGCGCGCGACGTGCAGCCGGGCCGCGGCCTCGCTCCCGCCCGGGAGCACGAAGCTCTTGAGATCCGGCAGCCGTTCGTTGCGCTCGTCGCAGAGCCCTTCGAGCGCGTCGACCTGGGCCTGGGTCACGCGGAGGCGCTGCGCGTCCGGGTCGTACGGCACGGACAGGTCGGCGCCGACGTCGAAGAGGTCGTTCTGGATCCGCGCGAGCGGCTCGCGGATGCTCGGGTCGAGGTCCGGGAGTGCGAGCACGACTCCGACGTGCGAGTTCAGCTCGTCGACGATTCCGTAGGCCACGACGCGCGGGTCGAGCTTCGAGACGCGCGAGCCGTCGCCGAGGCTCGTCTGGCCAGCGTCGCCGCCGCGCGTGTAGATCTTCGTCAGCCGGACGGGCTCGTCGGGCCTGCGGGGGCTCATCGTCGGCCGCCTAGCACCTGCCGCGCCCGCATGACAGCGATCGTCACGCTTACGACACGGTCCTGTGACAGACACGTGCGACGTGCGCCACTAGCCTGCTGGTGGGCGGGCGTGGTGGGTCCCGGCGTCTCGCGCGTGAACATCGAGGTCAGCCCTGCGCGAGTTGCCGTTCGCGGAGGCCGAGGATCGAGCGGGCGATCACCAGGCGCTGGATCTCGCTCGTTCCCTCGTAGATCTCGGTGATCTTCGCATCGCGGTAGTAGCGCTCGACGGGGAACTCCTTCGTGTAACCGTAGCCGCCGAGGATCTGGATCGCCTCGGCCGTCTGGCGCCGCGCGACCTCGGATGCGAACAGCTTCGCCTTCGCCCCTTCCTCGGTGTGCGCTCGGCCTTCCTGCTTCAGCCACGCGGCTCGGTACACGAGCAGGCGCGCCGCATCGATCTCCGTCGCCATGTCGGCGAGCTTCCACTGGATCGCCTGGAACTCCGCGATCGGCTTGCCGAACTGCCGTCGCTCGAGCGCGTACGCCCGCGCCGTCTCGTACGCGGCCTGCGCGATGCCGAGCGCCTGCGAGGCGATCCCGATTCGGCCGCCGTCGAGCGTCGCCATGGCGACCGCGAACCCCTTCCCTTCCTCGTGGAGGAGCCGGTCACGCCCGACGTGCGCGCCCTCGATCGCCAGGTCGACGGTGGAGGACGAGTTGAGGCCGAGCTTCTCCTCCTCGCGCGTGACGCGCACCTGGTCGCCGTCGAGGATGAACGCCGAGATGCCCTTCGGGCCCGGGGTGTCCGGGTCGGTGCGCGCGAACAGCAGCACCGTGCCGCCGAAGCCGCCGTTCGTGATCCACTGCTTCGAGCCGGTGATCGACCAGCCATCACCGTCCGCCGCGGCGGCCGTCCTGAGCGATCCCGCGTCCGAGCCCGCCTCCGGCTCGGTGAGCGCAAAGGCGCCGATCGCCTCGCCACGCGCCAGCGGCGGCACGAACCGGCTGCGCTGCTCATCGGTGCCGAAGCCGAGGATCGGCAGGCTGACCGCGCTCGTGTGCACCGCGACCGTCACGCCCACTCCCGCATCCGCCCGCGAGAGCTCCTCGAGGACGAGGATGTACGAGAGGAAGTCGGCGCCGGCGCCGCCGTACTCATCCGGGATGCAGACGCCCATCAGGCCGACCTCGGCGAGCTTCGCGAACAGCTCGCGCGGGAAGCCGTGCTCCCGGTCCCACTGCGACGCGTTCGGCTCGATCTCCGCCTGCGCGAACTCCCGCGCCAGCGCCTGGATCTCCCGCTGGTCAGCCGAGAGCTCGAACTGCATCGGAGCGCGAGTATAGGTCGCGCTTGACCGAACAAGGCGCTCGCTTGCGACGCCGACCAGAGAGGCCGGGCCGGCTTTGCCGGGTCGGCCGGCTAACACACGGTCTGGGCTGCAGGCGAAGATGCCCGGCTGTCGCCTTCGCCTATAGTCGTGCCCGGTTTGGCTTCCGGGACCGCGCAGGGCACGCTGCCGTGGAGCTGGTACTCCGACCTCGAGCTGTACGCGGCACTGGCGTGAGAGCCGTCATCCTGGCGGCGGTCGTGCTGACGGCAATCGCCGGCTGCGGCGGGAGCCCACCGTCGACCGAGAGCGTCGTCCGCGCCTGGAGCCAGGCGCTCAACACCGACGACAACGAGCGCGCGGCCGACCTCTTCGCGCGCAACGCGGAGATCGTCCAGGGCGACAGCGTGACGACCCTGCGCTCGCACCGCGACGCCGTCCGGTGGAACTCGAGCCTCCCCTGCTCCGGCCGGATCGTCTCGATCACGGCCAAGGGCCAGACTGCCACCGCCACGTTCCTGCTCGGCGACCGGCCGCACAGTCGCTGCGACGGCCCGGGCGAGCGCGCGACCGCGATCTTCCGCGTGGTGAAGGGCAAGATCGTCCTCTGGCACCAGACGGAGGCCGCGACCCCGCCAGCGACGACGGCCTAGGAGGGTTTGGCGGCACAGCCGGTATTTCCTAGATCGCCGCGAGGAGCGAGTCGGTCACGGCGAGCTCGCGACGGATGCGCCGCAGCGCGCGTTCCCGCGAGCAGAAGGCGTCGACCACCACGGGGTCGAACTGCTTGCCGGCCTGAGCGACCACCTCACGGCCCGCGGCCGCCCAGCTGAGCGCAGGCCGATACGGCCGGTCGCTCGTCATCGCGTCGAGCGCGTCGGCTACGGCGAAGATCCGCGCGGAGACCGGAATCTCCGTCGCAGTCAGCGCGTCCGGGTAGCCGCTGCCATCCCAGCGCTCGTGGTGCGAGCGGACGACCTCGAGCCCGCCGGCCTGCAGGAACGACACGCCGCGAAGGAGTTGCTCGCCGAGGATCGTGTGCGTCTGCATCAAGCGGCGCTCGGGATCGGTAAGCGGCCCGGGCTTCAGCAGGACCTTGTCCGGGATCCCGATCTTGCCGACGTCGTGGAGCATGAAGCCGTAGACGACACTCTCGTCCTCGATGAGCTCCGGAGCCGCGAAGCGGGCAAGCTCGAGCGCGTAGCGATGGACCCGCTGCGAGTGCCGCCCGGTGCCCGTGTCCTTCGACTCGAGCGCGCTAGCAAGCGCGGTGACCGTCTCGTGATACGCATTCTCGAGTAGGCGCCGCTGCCCGCGCTCGAGCTCCAGCAGGTTGCGCAGGTCGCGGGCATAGAGCAGCAGCTGCTCCCCTGACGGTTGCTTCCGGCTGGTGCGGAACGGCATCGCGTACCGCCCGGCGGCGAGCCGCTCGACCACCGCGAGCAGCTCCAGCGGGCTGAACGGCTTGAGGAGCAGCGCATCCGCGCCGACCTCCTTCGCCGTCGCCTCGTCCGCCTGGTCGGAACCCGTGAGCAGCACGACCGGGATGTCCCGCGTCGCACGCGCTCCTTTCAGCCGTGCGCAGAGCGCGGCGCCGTCGAGGCCCGGCATGCTCACGTCGAGCACGATCGCGTCGGGCCGCGCGACGGCGATGCGCCGCTGGGCGGCCGTAGCGTCTGCAGCCTCGTCGACCGCGACGTCAACGGCTTCGAACGTCGTGCGCAGAAGCGCTCGCAAACCGGGATCGTCGTCGACGAGCAAGAGGCGCAACGCGCCCTCCTTTATCGGCGGCTCAACTCGCACTCAGTGGACCTATCGGTCTCTACTGCGAATAGATGAAGAAGCCGGCTCCGGTCTTGCGGCCCAATTTCCCTGCATCCACCAACTCCTTTAGGAGCGGACAGGGAGCGTAGCGGTCATCCTGCAGGCCGTCGCGGAGGACGTCCATGATCGCGACACAGGTGTCGAGGCCGATCAGGTCGGCCAGTGCGAGCGGGCCCAGCGGGTGCGCGAACCCGAGCTTCGCGATCGTGTCGATCGCCTCGGCCTCGGCGACGCCATCGTGCAGCGCCCAGACGGCCTCGTTGATGAAGGGCATCAAAATCCGGTTCGAGACGAATCCCGGGAAGTCGTTCGCCACCGCCGGGGTCTTGCCGAGCTCGACCGCGAGCTCGGTTATCGCCTCGGCGGTCTCGTCCGAGGTCTCGCGACCCCGAACGACCTCGACGAGCTTCAACACCGGCACCGGATTGAAGAAGTGCATACCGATCACGCGGTCGGGGCGGCTCGTCGCCGCGGCCAGGGAGCTGATCGGGATCGACGAGGTGTTCGAGGCGAGCACGGCCTCCGGCGGGAGCATCTCGTCCGCGCGCCGGAAGACGTCCTCCTTCACCGCCGCGTCCTCGACGACCGCCTCGACCATCAGGTCGGCGGGGACGAGATCGTCGACCGGCTCGACGCGTGCCAGCACCTCATCCGGATCGGGGCCGCCCTTCTCGGCGAGCTTCGTCAGGCTCCTACGCATCGTCTCGACCCCGCGCTCGACCGCACCAGGTGCAGCGTCGTACAGCGAGACGCGACGCCCGGACGCCGCCACCACCTGCGCGATCCCGCCGCCCATCTGGCCGGCGCCGACCACGAGCACATGCTCGAACCTCATCAGACCTCGAGCAGAAGCGCGTCGCCCTGGCCAC
>JBEVNN010000223.1:0-4024 GCA_040508095.1 Gaiellaceae bacterium | reverse complement strand
GGCTTCAAGTTCGCGCCCGCGATCGGCGAGCGGCTCGCCGATCTCGCGCTGGCGGCCTGACGGCCGCTCCGCGTTGACCCGCTCGGATTACAGGCGTACGCTCGCACGAAGGCCATGCTTCGCCGCCAGGCTTTCCACCTTGGAGTCGCCGGTGCGGTCGCACTGACGCTCGCTGCTTCGGCCTACGCCTACGTCTGTCATCCCGACCTCCCGGGGACACGCAGCCTCGCCGTCAAGGGAAAGGTGGACAGCTACTCCCTGAGCGGCTGGCGGGTGACGCTCCACGCCTGGGTCGTCGGCTGCGAGCGGCGTATCGTCTGGCGCCCCGTCCGCGGCACGTCGTCTGCGAGCGGTTGTACGGCCCGCGTTCCGGCAACGACGCCAGCGCGCTCGGCGAGCGACGGCCGCTACCGCGTGTCGCTCGTCTCGGGAAGCCGTGACCCCGATCAGCCCGATCGGCTGGTCGTCTCCGACGGACGCACCGGCAAGGGGCTCCACGCGTGGCCGCTGCCCGCGGCCGCCTCGTCGGTGGACGTGGCTCGCGGCGTCGCAGTCGTCTCTACGTCGAACGGCGACTACGTGGTGCGCTTGCGCGACGGCCGTTTCGCGCTCGTCGGCGTCAAGCATCGAGGCGACCGGCCGCAGATCGAGCCGGCGGGCATGGTCTTCCAGGACGACATGTACAAACGGCGGAGCGCGCGCCGCTCGCTGCTGAAGTTCCTTCCGTTCGCAACCGTCACGCGCTCGCTGCGTCCCTTCGGGCCGCTACGTGTTCCCAAGCTGATCGGCGACTTCGCACTCGACGGCCGCAGCGTGATCTTCGTGAAGAGAGACCCGACGGGCGAGTGCGACCGGATCGGCGTCTGGACGATCCCGTGGCACTACTCGACCGACTTGATGGACGAGCCGCCGATCTGCCCGGAACGGCACGCACCGGGCGGCATCACCGCGCTCGCGCTCGGTGGCCAGTACGTCGAGATCCTCACCACGTACGGGAAGGTGCAGACGCTCATCTCGAGCACGTTCGTCCACTGCATCGAGAAGGTCGTCTCGCGGACGACGCTCGGCTCGGGGTCGATTCCTGCGCTCGCCGGCGACGGGTCGACGCTGGCGTACGCGCTCTCGCGTCGGGGGCAGCAAGCGCGCGTGGGGCGCCTGCAGGGTCAACGGGAGGCCGGCGCGGTGCAGATTCCGTCGGCTGCGGCGATCTCGGTCGACCGCGGCCGACTCGCCGTCCTGCGCGCCGATGGGCGCGTCGACGTCGTCCAGGACGACCGGGTCCTACAGACGCTCGCGCCGGCTCCGGCCCGGGCGATCGCGCTCCGAGGCCAGCAGCTCGTCGTCCTCACCCGCGCCGGTACCCTCGACGTCTACGCGCTCTGGAGCAGGCGCCTGCTTCACCGCTGGAAGGCCCCCGCCGGCGCGTCGGCCGCGCTCGACGTCCACTACGGCGCAGCCGTCGTTACTGCCGGCCCGCGCGTCTACGCGATCAGCCTCGCGACCGGGGCCCGCCGGGTGCTCCTGGTCGCGCCGGCACAGGTTCGCGCCCACCTCGACGACATCGGAGTCGTCTACACGTACAACACCGCCCGCGGTGGCCTGCTTGGCTTCATCCCGTTCGCTGCTGTCGAGCGGGCGCTCGGCGCCTGAGTATCCTTCCAGCCGTGCCGACGTACCAGGTCCGAGGCGACGTCCCCAAGAAGCGCCACGTCCAGTTCCGGGACAACGGGCGGCTCTTGACCGAAGAGGTCATGGGCCTCGAGGGCTTCTCGGGGAACGAGTCGATCCTCTACCACCTGACCTCCCCGTGCCGCGTCACGAAGGTCGACGAGTTCGAGCCGATCGAGCGTGACGAGTGGGTTCCGGATGGCCACCAGCACCGGCACTTCGGGACGATGGGCATCGACGCGGAGGGCGACGCGATCACCGGCCGCAAGCTGCTGATGTGGAACGACGACGTCGAGATCTCGCTTTGCCGGCCAGACGACGAGATGGACTACTTCTTCCGCAACGGCGAGGGCGACGAGGTCATCTTCGTCCACGAGGGATCGGGCACGCTCGAGACGATCTTCGGCGACCTGCCCTACGCCGAGGGCGACTACATCGTCGTGCCGCGCGGCACGACGTACCGCTTCCGGCCGGAGGGCGAGCAGCGGTACCTCTTCTTCGAGTCACCCGGCCTGATCGAGATCCCGCGGCGCTATCGCAACGAGTACGGGCAGCTGCTCGAGCACGCGCCCTTCTACCACCGCGACATCCACCCGCCGACCGACTTGCAGACCCACCGGGACACCGGCGAGTTCCGGGTCAAGGTACGGATCCGCGACGGCTACCAGACGTATCTCCTCGACTACCACCCGTTCGACGTCGTGGGCTGGGACGGCTACGTCTACCCGTGGACGTTCTCGATCCACGACTTCGAGCCGATCACCGGGCGGATCCACATGCCGCCGCCGAGCCACCAGACCTTCGAGGGTCGCAACTTCGTGATCTGCTCGTTCTGCCCGCGCAAGCTGGACTTCGATCCGATGGCGATCCCGATCCCGTACCACCACTCGAACCTCAACTCCGAGGAGATGATCTATTACGTCTCCGGCAACTTCTCCTCGCGACGCGGAATCGACGTCGGCTCGGTGACGCTCCACCCCTCGGGAATCCCACACGGCCCGCACCCGGGCCTGGCGGAGAAGTCGATCGGCGCCACCGAGACGCACGAGCTCGCGGTGATGTGCGACACGTTCCACCCGCTGCGGTTGACAAAGCTCGCGCAGGGGCTCGACGACGGCGAGTACGCGTACTCGTGGCTCGAGGAGCGCGTACCGGCGGGAGGCTCCCCCGACGACGATCCCGCCGGGGTCACCTCCCACTTCTAGTTCGCGAGCGCGGCGAGGCCGAGCAGCGGGGCGGCGTCGCCGAGCCGCGCCTGCTCGACAGTGGTGCCGGCTGCGAGGTCAGGCAGAAGGCGCTCGTCGAGGCCTGCCCGGACGGCGTCGAGCAGCGTCTCGCCCCACGCGGCCGCCACTCCTCCGCCGAGGCGAAGCGTCCCGGGGTCCCAGGCCGCCACGAGGGCTGCGGCGGCAAAGCCGATCGCCTCGAGCGCGTCGCGTACCACCTTCGCGGCCCAGTCGTCCGTCGCCGCCTGCTCGAGCAGCTCCACGGGCGTCGACGCCGGCCGTCCGGCCGTGGTGAAGCGGTTGATGATCCCGCCCCAGGAGCCGTAGGCCTCGGCACAGCCCTGCCTGCCGCAACGGCAGGCCAGGCCGTCGTCGCGGAAGCGGAGATGTCCGACCTCGCCCGCGTACGGTTGCGCCGAGGCGACGACGCCGTCTCCCGCGAAGCGGCCCGCGATCCCGGTGCCGACCTGCAGGAGAGCGAGCGTCCCACCGTCGGCCTCGCCCACGGTTGCTGCGACGAGGTCGTTGACGAAGACGCGGGGCCGCGGGCTCAGCAGGTCGGCGAGACGCGTGTCGCGGAGCGGAAGGTTGGCCGCGTAGCGCACGGAGCCGCGCTCGGCGTCCACGAGACCGGCGATCGAGAGACCCCAGTCCGTCTTCCCCGAGAGGAGGCGCGAGAGCTGGGCGACGAGGCCGTCGAGCTCGGGCGCGACCGGCTCACGCGCAAGCTCCTCGACCTCTCCGTCCACGACGAGACCGGACTTGATCGCCGAGCCGCCGACGTCGACCGCGAAGAAGTCGCTACCGGGCAAGCGTGACTTTGCTCAGCCCCACCGGGTGATCCGGGTCGAGGCCCCGCGCCCGCGCGCGCGCCGGGGCGAACAGCTGCCCGGGCACCACTGAGAGCAGCGGCGAGAGCAGCGGCACTGGCGGCTTGGGCACCGGCAACGAGTAGGCGGCCCCCACGAGCCGGTCGGCGGCGTCCCCGCTCGCGACCAAGGCCGCGCCGACCGCATGCACGCGCTCGGCGGCCTGGACGACCGCCGGCAGCGTCTCGTCGTCGGACGCGATTGTCCAGACGGGGAAGAGCGGATCGAGCGCCGCGACGGGGCCGTGCTGCAGCGCGGTCG